>NZ_PNCZ01000136.1:0-400 GCF_005887425.1 Pseudoalteromonas sp. S2721 | reverse complement strand
TAAATCAGTTAACAGGCTAAGTAATTACCAGATTGTGTCTCGTTTTATTCAGCGATTACTGATTCAGCAACGGTTTCAGCACATGGTGCTTAGTGTGAGAAATGCATAGAGAACTGACCACGACCAGAAGTGATAGGACGTAAGTGGCCGATGTAACCGAACCTTTCAGTAAGTGGTACATCACCGTTGATTCGAACGCCCATTGCGCCAGCTTCTTGGTCTTTAATCATACCACGCCGACGGTTAAGGGCACCGATTACGTCACCTACGTTGTCTTCCGGAGTGAATACGTCAACTTTCATGATTGGCTCAAGAAGTTGTGCACCCGCTTTAGGGATAGACTGACGGAAAGCGCCTTTAGCAGCGATTTCGAACGCGATTGCTGAGGAGTCAACTGCGT
>NZ_PNCZ01000135.1:0-232 GCF_005887425.1 Pseudoalteromonas sp. S2721 | reverse complement strand
TAGAAAAACCTAATTCACGCTGCCCAAAATGCAAGTCTCCGATTAAAGCTAGGCAAAATATCCCTGGGCTAAGTTGGCTATTATTAAAAGGTCGCTGAGCAAGTTGCCAATCACCAGTATCTGTACGCTACCCTATTGTTGAGATGCTCCCAGCAGTTTTAAGCATAATTGTCGATGTAATTTTTGGCCCAACTAAGCTGGCTCTGCTTTATATATTTAATACCTGGGTTTT
>NZ_PNCZ01000134.1:0-260 GCF_005887425.1 Pseudoalteromonas sp. S2721 | reverse complement strand
GAGCAAACGAAAAACCAGTGGGAAATGCAAGACTACAGCATATAGACCTAAAGTAATAATCGTGCTTTATCGTTAAAAACCATACTAGTGCAGTTAGAAATGCTAGGGGCTATTACTCCTTTATATGCATATTACGCGTATTTTAAATATAAGTATTTAACGCATCAATACGAGCTACTTAGCCAGTTTGATGCTGACGGACAATCGTTTTTACAACAGGTATTCAAACACACTTAGTTTAAGAAAATTTGGGTCACACT
>NZ_PNCZ01000133.1:0-325 GCF_005887425.1 Pseudoalteromonas sp. S2721 | reverse complement strand
GTAAAATTGCGCGTTTATCATCTATAGGCAATCTTATGCCTTCCAACTTTGCGGAGCGAAAAGGGGGCATTTTAGCTTGTTTAGCCTTTTTTATGTGGGGTCTAGCACCCATTTAATTTAAATTTCTTCCGCCGGGTGCTGCTTTTGCGATCATAAAGCACCGTGTTCGTTGGGCGTGGTTATTTTTACTTCTTATTATTGCAGCTCGGCCTCACTGGCAGCGTATTCGACTTGTGCTTGGGCGACCGAAATTACTATTGATGGTGGTAATAACAGCAAGTTTACTTGGCGTTAACTGGGGGGTATTTATTTGGGCGGTGAACAA
>NZ_PNCZ01000132.1:0-273 GCF_005887425.1 Pseudoalteromonas sp. S2721 | reverse complement strand
AGTAGCGATTAACTAGGATGTATTATGCTTTATAGCCGACTTGGGAGAAGTGGTATTGATGTATCTCGTGGTTGCTTAGGTAGCATCACATGGGGTATGCAAAACAACAAAGCCGATGCCGATGAACAAATCCCCTATGCGTTAGATAAAGGCGTTAACTTTATTCAAACCGCCCAAATGTATGCCGTTCCACCTTCTCCTGACACCTACGGTAAACCAGAAGAGATCAACGGTAATTGGTTAGCGCGCAAGAAAGCCAACCGCGCTCATCTT
>NZ_PNCZ01000131.1:0-249 GCF_005887425.1 Pseudoalteromonas sp. S2721 | reverse complement strand
CGACCTTCAAACCATCATCGGTCATGGTGCTTGTTACATGCTGAATACCTGCTTGGTTCACAGGTACATCCCGCATTTCATTATCCACACCTACATTACTGAATACCATTTCGATGCGTGCTGGTTAGTTATACACGTGGACTGTTTGTTCGAATGTCAGTGCCTCATCAAACACAAGCTGTAGTTGAGTTTCGGCTTTGATTAATGGCTTATAACGCACAGCATATTGTAAAGGTGCCGCAACTGCTG
>NZ_PNCZ01000130.1:0-385 GCF_005887425.1 Pseudoalteromonas sp. S2721 | reverse complement strand
ATTCAATATGGTGTTTGGATGGATGTGTGTTTCATACCGTTTTTTTTCCTTAATGCTAAAGTAATCTGTCTTGATATAAAAGCAATCAATGAACAACTGAAACTTGGTAAAGGTTATGTCCTTAACTTTGTTCTTAAAGACACGCCAAGCTATGACCTTGTTGAAGCGGCGACGGATTACGCAGCAAACTCTGGTCGTACGTTAACAGTTTACACAGAAGAGCCAGGAGTACAGTTTTATTCAGGTATCTTCTTAGACGGTAGTACTCCGCAAGCGTCTGGCTTAGTGCATAATTTCAGAAGTGGTTTTTGTTTAGAGCCACATCATTTCCCTGATGGCCCTAATCAGCCAACGTTCCCAAGCACACCATTACTGCCACGTTCCG
>NZ_PNCZ01000129.1:0-277 GCF_005887425.1 Pseudoalteromonas sp. S2721 | reverse complement strand
TTTGCTGAAGTGTCTCTTGCAGAGCTTTCCAGTCACTTTAAAAAATAAGCGTCGTTACCGTGCCTAGTAATTGGCTTACGGCAATAATAATAGTCAATCACAGCCTAATTAATAGCCTTATACTTATAATTCAAGCGGCATTTCGATTTTAGAAATAAAAACCCATCACTGTCATTCTCAACTACAAGCACTAGACCCCCTGCAAACCCTCTTAGCTTCAAACTATTAAGTATATTCTTAGCGTACTCTGGTCATTTTCCGATGGTCTGCCATAGTG
>NZ_PNCZ01000013.1:0-70718 GCF_005887425.1 Pseudoalteromonas sp. S2721 | reverse complement strand
AGCAAATCAAGAAGATGAGTGCAAAGGACGCTTTTGGGAAGGTCGCTTTAAATCACAAGCTTTACTTGATGAAGCAGCTCTTGCAGCTTGCCTTGCTTATGTAGATTTAAATCCTGTTAGAGCAAAAGCGGCTGATTTACCTGAGCAATCTGACTACACCAGTATTAAATCTAGAATTAATGCAGCTCAAAATAATAAGCAACCGAAATCACTTATGCGCTTTGCAGGTAAACCACGTAAGCATATGCCTAAAGGTCTGCCATATGAGCTCAAAACATACCTACAACTCGTCGATTGGACTGGCCGCTCAATCCGAGAGGGTAAACCAGGGAAAATCCCAGAAGATGCATTACCAATACTTGAAAGACTAAACATTTGTACTGACAACTGGCTTACACTCACCACCTCTTTTACACGCTCATTTAAAAATACGGCTGGTAAAGAACAAGCAATTACAGTTTATACAAATCACATGAAGCGACAGCGAAGAAGCTCTATTAGCACTAGTCGCACACTATTTGCCTAAACCAAACTCGAATATGTTTAAAGTGGTCTGCCTTTGAGCTAAGCTTGCCCAAATCAGGCGCTAATCAGACAATGCCTACAGAATCACCTAAACATAACATTTATCTGTAAATTAATTTAGAACGACTAAGCAAGTCGGCTTTAAAATTAGTTATTAAAATACCTACAAAAGTGGGTGTCCGAATAACTTTATTACCTGTACCTAACCAGCTGTGTCATCTTCAATCAAATCATCAACATTGAGCCTGAATTTATATTGTTTAACTTGGGTGTCTAGATAACCTTTTTTGGATGTCTTGATAACTTAAGAAATAAAAAGCTCAAAGAAAGTTAGATTAATACAAGAATAAAAGATTGGTTCTAAAAAAATTTAAAAGGTATTTAAATGAAATAAGTCACCCAAATAGAATTTTGGGTGGCAGTCTTACCAGCCGCATCTCGGCACACACGTCACACGCTGTGGCTGCTCCCTTCCGGGCCTGACCAGGTTCACCTGCTAGTGTTGCGAGAGGACCAATAAGACTACCATTGAGGGCCTTGTTTGGCGCGGGAGGGATTATCTCTACTTTTAGTCTGTTATTCAAGGGGTATTCGAAAAAGAAAGTGCGATTGCATACTTGGTATACAATCGCACTTTCATTAAGGGGGTTATCGCTTACTTTTCAAGTTCAGCTTTAATGTTGCGCAGCGCAGCTTTCACTTTCTTCATATTTTCTGGGCCCATACGCAGCAATTGTTTTTGCGCATCGGGTAAGTTTTCCCACTCAGAGTAAGCATATTGATACGTAACTGAGTTACGAACGAGTGGCATATCACCTTTTGGCTCTGGCGTATCAAGCAGTACATCAATCGCCTCTTCTAACGTGCCTGTGAATGCATCACCTTCGTAACCAATTTCTGCATAAGCTTCACTGATAAGGGGTTTATATTCATCATACATACGAATAACTTGAGCAGCGCTAAGGCTGGTAAATAATTTTACGTACGGCGTATAGCGCTCATAGCTATTTGGGTCGATTGTTAAAATATCGCCCTCGATAACTTTAAACGACTCTTTAGGGCGTTCTACAGGTGCATGGCTAACTGCCACTTTACCTTTTGCGATGTTATCAACGTACACAACACCACGGCGAATAAGATCATCAGTCACCATTAAGCTCATCACTTGGTCGCTTAGTAACTCATCCATACGAGCAACAACCACTTCATCGCTTTCATTTAACGTTGGTAGTGGCTCAACTTCTGGAACTGGCTCTGGAGTGCGCTCTGGTGCAGTATCGACTACAACTGGTTCTGGCTCAGGCTCTGTCACTTCAGGTTCTGGTTCAGGCTCTTGATATTCAACAACAGGCGCTTCTTCTGCAACAATGTCTTCAACAACTTGCACTGGTTTATCTTCAGGCTTCAATAAAATAAACGCTGCCACACCCGCAACAAGGATAAGCACAACCACCGCAAAAATCAGGTTGTTATTTGATGAACCCTTTTGTACTTCAGGTTCTGACGAATGCTCTGACATAGACACTCCCTTAAAAATAAAACAGATAAAATACGAAAAAACCATTTAGCCTTAAGCTAATCTTTGCTTCTTCTAGCTTAAAGACTTACAGTTGATAAATAAAGTAAAGACGCACAACTATTTAAATGCAACCATGAGCAGTAAGTTAAAAAAAACACAGCACTCTAAAATCGCTTTATTACTAACAGGTGGTGGCGCGCGAGCGGCTTATCAAGTTGGTGTGCTTAAAGCGATAACGCAAAGCATGCCTCGTACAGCACCGCTGCCCTTTACTATTATTAATGGGACATCAGCTGGCGCAATTAATTCCGCTGCATTAGCATGTTATGCATCGTGTGCGCATTTAGCATGCAAAAAACTTGAATGGGTGTGGAAGAATTTTTCGACCTCTCAGGTTTATAAAAGCGACTTTTTAAGTGTGTTTTTGCATATTACCCGCAACATGCTTACAAGTTTTCAATCTGAACATATAAATCACCCACCAGCGAGTTTGCTGAACAATAAGCCGCTGCGAAAACTGCTACACGAAATACTCGATTTATCACGTATCGAACGAAACCTGCATAAAAACTACCTAGATGCAGTGTCGATTACTGCTTCGAGCTATACCACAGGTGACTCTGTGGCATTTTTTCAGTCACTGACACAAAAGCCGTGGCGCAGAGCAAAACGTGAAGGACAAGCAACCCGCATAAATGTTGAGCACTTAATGGCGTCGAGTGCCATACCTATGGTGTTCCCAAGTGTGAATGTGTATAACCACTATTTCGGCGACGGCTCTATTCACCAACTTTCGCCACTGAGTCCGTCGGTTCATTTAGGTGCTGAAAAAATCTTTATTATTGGTGTTGATGAACCAAAAGAACTGCATCCGCCGGGTTATCAGCCTCATTACCCTGGCCTTTCCAATATTGCTGGTCACTTACTCGATAGCGTCTTTACCGACACGCTACAGTCTGATTTAGAGCGTTTGCAACGTATCAATCGCACGCTGAGCCTATTACCTGCCCGTGACAAACACCAAGAGCTTAAACAAATTGAAACTTGCGTGATCAATCCATCGCAAAACTTTAATGCAATCGCAGCTCAGTTTTATGATGACATGCCCATGGCAATTAAGGTGTTACTACGTATGATTGGTGTTAAGAAACGTTCGCAATCGAGTTTAACGAGCTACTTACTGTTTGAAAAACGTTATACCCAAAAACTCATAGAAATTGGCTACCAAGATGGCCTTAAAAAGCTACCTGAAATTCGTAAATTTTTAGAGTTGGAGTAGCTAATCGCTACTCCATACCGTCGAGTAAAAACCGTTCGACCCGCTCTACTCGGCGAGGCTTGCCTTGCAGCACTAAAATATCGCCTGCTAATAAAATAGTTTGTGATGAAGGTGCGTCAATTTCACGGTCTTGTCGGCGCAGCGCTCTAACCGACACACGGCGCTGCTCAAGTTTAAGCTCACTAATTTTCTGATTAACCGCATAAGCATGCTCTGGCAGAGCTATAACATGTAAATACTCAAGCCTATCTGAACTGGCCTCTTCGCCATCAAGTTTATCACCAGTGAAAAAGCCATTTAAAAATTTATAACGATTGCGCCGCTCTTTACTAACACGGCGTATGATCCGTGTCATCGGCACACCAGACATATAAAGTACATGCGAAACTAACATAAGGCTTGCTTCAAGGGTTTCTGGCACCACTTCAGTAACACCAAGCTCTTTAAGGGTTTCAAGCTCAGTATCATCACGCATTCTTACCAATATCTTTACATCAGGTGCTATTTGTTTGATGGCATCAACAACTATTTGCGTTTGCTCAAAATCGGTAAAGGTAATAATGACTAGCCTTGCCCGCTCTACACCCGCTGATTTTAAAATATCTTTTTGATTCACATGGCCAAATATAACCGGTTCACCAGCCGCTTTCGCTTCTTGCAATAAGATAGGGTTACTTTCGACTGCGACGTATTCAATTGCTTCTGGCTTTAAAAAGCGCGCAACAGTTTGCCCAACACGGGAGAAACCACAAATAACGACATGATTTTGATACAAAGGACTACTTGTCGCAGGCTGCTGCCAGTACTGTCCTGTATGGCTTAAAAGGCCAAGTTTTTTGAGAATAAGCGGTGTTTTTTCAATTAAGTAAGGCGTTAGCGCCATCGAAAGCACGCCAACTGCAATTAAAAACGATGCTTGCTCTGAGCTTATTAACAAATGCTGAGAGGCAAGTGCAATTAACACAAAGCCAAATTCTCCCATTTGCCAAAGCATAATACCCGCTGATACCGCATCTTGCTTTCGCTCCCCCATCACTTGCGCAGCAATCGCAAGCACCGCTATTTTAAATAGCAATAAACCAATTAATACAGCGATAATCCAGTACCAGCTATTAAATACATAAAGTACATCTAGCTGCATACCAACAGTCACAAAGAATAGCCCCATTAATATATCGCGAAACGGTCTAATATCGGCTTCAAGTTGGTGACGATAGTGACTTTCTCCTAACATCATGCCTGCTAAAAATGCGCCTAACGCCATCGATAAACCAAATAAATAAGTCAGGCCTGCGGCAAACAAGGCAACCAATAAAGTCGTTAGCATAAATAGCTCATCGGTTCTTACCAGCGCTATTTCGCTAAACACTTTAGGCAAAATCCATTTACCTATGCCGAACAATAAAATACACACTAAAGCGCCTTTAGTGAGTGCAAAAGCCAATGCGCCGACAATTTCTTCAGAGCCACTTTGGGCTAGTAAGGGGTAAACAATAAGTAGAGGAACAACGGCAATATCTTGAAACAGCAACACCCCTATTGCCAATTGACCACGGCGCTGGTTTAAATCTCCAGATTCTTTAAGTAACTTAACAACCACCGCCGTTGAAGACAGCGCCATTAAGCTAGCAATAGTAAAGCTATTCAAAAGGCTGTGCTCTAGCAGCAGTAAAATCAGCATAAACACTATGCTGGTCACCACAACTTGCAAGGAGCCAAGGCCAAATACAATATTGCGCATTGCCATTAAACGCGGCAATGAAAACTCAAGCCCTAAGCTAAACAGTAAAAACACAATGCCGAGCTCAGCAACAAAGTGCATTTCATGGCTTTGCGCCATCCAGCCAATACCATGACTCCCTGCCAATACGCCTGTCGCAAGATAAGCAAGAATGGGTGGTAAACCAATTCGCTTGAAAAACCAAACAAATAATACGGCAGCGACAAGCAAGCCAAACACTTGGATCAGCACATTTTGCAAGCAATCAACTCCCTAGACTTAGTGACAAAACTGGTTTCTCTTTTAAATATAGCAACCTTCTGTTTTTCGGCCAGTTTAAAAATATGGCACAAATCTCGCTACATGGGAGTATCTAAACACTCCGGGGGGAGAATTATCATGGAAAATGTCCATATTTTGACACAGCGGGTGTCTGCGCGAGGCGAGTTTCTGCCGTTTTCGGCAGAGCATTACCGAATAAATGAAACAAATAGTCCACACGATTTGGTCGCAAAGTTACAAACCACGTTATCAATCGAAGAAATTTTGACTATTTTTGCCGAGCACGCAAGGCAACTAATCAATTTATCTGGCTTACAGTTCCAATCTGCACTCGGAGTGTCACAAAGCGCAGGCAGCGATACCAGCCAAACACCGTACTCTTTTGATTTAGATATCGAAAGTGAACGCTTAGGGCAGCTAATTTACTTTAGTCAGTTCCCTATGGGTAAAGCGATTGAAGCAAAATTAAAGCAGCTCCATACAGCCCTCGTTTACCCATTACGTAATGCGCTTATGTACACCCGCGTATTACGTTTAGCGACTAAAGATGCGCTAACAGGCTTAAATAACCGTAGTCAATTTAATGACAGCTTGGCACAAAAGCTAGAACGTTGCCGCCGTCAACATCGCCCATTTAGCTTAATGTTGCTTGATTTAGATAACTTTAAACAAGTAAACGATAACTTTGGTCATAAAATTGGCGATGATGTGCTACAAGAATTTGCTAACGTACTGCGCAGTAGTGTGCGCGGCACTGACTCGATTTTCCGCTTTGGTGGAGATGAGTTTGCATTATTAATCGATGACCCTGAGTTTACCACCAATAAGGTGATAGCTGATCGCATTATGAGCTTAGTTGCTAACTCAGGGTTGATGGCTCAATATGATGTAACATCAAGCATTGGTTATACGCTAGCCAACAACCAAGACTGCGAAAACGAAGTGTTTGCCCGTGCTGACAAGGGCCTCTATAAGGCAAAAGCAGCAGGAAGAAGCTGCGCAAGAGCTTACTAATTGAGTAAAAGCCTAGCATCCCCCGCTAGGCTTTTTTGTTTATAAGTTTATAACCAAATAATACTAACCAAAAACCAGCGAAGAAGCCGCTTAATAAGTAAAGCAAGGCAGCCATAGTGGTAAGGGGCGATACCATCACTAATGCCAGCGGCGTAAGCACGCCCAATATAAAGAAAATACCGCCTTTGCCTGACCAGTAACCTAGCAGCAATAACGAGCACACTAGGCCGCCAGCTAGTGCATAAAAAAGTGTATTTATTGTCAGCTCTGCATAAGCAAAACCAGCAACTACAGCCACTAGCACCGACAACGCAAAACCTAGTGGTGCTTTATTAACTAGTGATAAACCTACATGAGGTTGTTCACTCATAGAGTGTCTCCCAAAGAATTCCATCTTCAACACTGTGCTGTTCACTAACAAAGTAGCCAACAACTTGCACAAGTTGATCGTTATAAAAAATTAGTGGTGTCTGCGCACGTAACCAAGGAGCTACTTTGGCATCTTTAAACCAATGTTTTAAGGTGTTTGAGCCGGGTTTATGCAACGGTTTGATACGTGCTTGTGGCTTATTAAACTCAACCCTTACTTGCTCATCGGGCTTTGGTTTTCTAATACCCTTACCCGCTTTCACTATTAGTTTTCGGCCATCAATCAGTTCAACGCTTTGCAAAGTTATATCCATCGCCTCAGGTATTGTCTGCTCCTTCACAAAGTACCAATGCTGCTGATGCCGACGAACATCGCCGCTTTGCAAACAAATTTTTAACTGGGCATCAGTTTTTGCTGTTAAGCCTTGTTCAATAATTTGCTGTAGCTGATTCTCTGAAGGTAATTGATGGGTAAATTGATTCAGCCACGCACGTACAAGGTTTGCTTGCCTGGGCTTACTAAACCCCGCAATTGCCTCGCAGCTTAAACCACCCTGTGAATTTTGGCAGTGTGTAAGGTCGCTTTGCGTATATTCATCGAGCAGTGATTGCTGCTTTTGTAACAGCCGAATACTGCGCGCTGCACTTTTTTCAAACCCTTGAAAACGCTCCGTTAAAATAGGCAGAACCTGATGACGTAAAAAATTGCGGTCAAAGCGCTCATCAACATTTGAATCATCGGTGATATGGGTAACAGCAAATTCACTGGCAAATTGTTCAATTTGCTCACGAGTGATATTAATCAGCGGTCTAAAACATACACGCCCAGACGCTAACAATCGCGTTTGTGGCATTGATGCTAAGCCTTGCAAGCCTGAGCCGCGCTTTAGGCGAAGTAAGAAAGTCTCAAGTTGATCATTTAAGTGCTGACCAAGCAGTATCACACTACCTGATATACAGTTTTCGTCGAGGGCTTGGTATCGAGCCTCTCGCGCTTGTGCTTCGAGTGAAGTACGCGAGCGCTCATAAATTTCAACGTGCACCGCTTTAAATGCGACATCGAGCTCTTCACATAGCGATTGGCAAAATCCTTGCCATTCAGAGGCATGCTTACTCAAACCATGATTAACATACACAGCTTCAATTTTAAGTTCAGAGTGCTGCTGTTGAGCTTGCTTCATTAAATGTAATAACACTACCGAATCAACACCACCCGATAAGGCAACACTAAAGCGGCTGTGCTGAGCGGTCAGCAAAGGCTGTAGTTGCGCTAAAAAATGGTGAAATAAATCTGATGTTTGCATTAAAAACCAATGAGTATACAAGCGTCTGTGTTATCGGCATTATAAAACAAAAAAAGCCGCAAAAGCGGCTTTTTTCAATTTTAAGCTGTGTTTAGCAATAGCCAAACGACATTAAACGTTTATAACGCTGATCAAGCATTTCATCTAGTGAAAGGCCTTGTAAGTCAGCTAGGTCACGCTTAAGTTGGTTTTTAAGGTTACGCGCCATCGCATCGTAATTACGATGTGCGCCACCAAGTGGCTCATCAATTACGTTGTTGATTAAATCAAGCTCTTTAACACGTGCAGCTGTTACACCCATGGCTTCTGCAGCTAATGGTGCCTTGTCTGCGCTTTTCCATAAGATTGATGCACAACCTTCTGGCGAAATTACAGAGTAAGTGCTGTATTGCAACATGTTAACGCGGTCGCCCACACCAATTGCTAATGCACCACCAGAACCACCTTCACCTATAACAGTACAGATAGTTGGTACTTTTAACGCGGCCATAACTTTAAGGTTACGCGCGATTGCTTCACTTTGACCACGCTCTTCAGCGCCAACACCTGGGTATGCACCTGGGGTGTCGATAAAAGTCATGATTGGCATTTTGAAACGCTCAGCCATTTCCATTAAGCGTAATGCTTTACGGTAACCTTCTGGCTTTGGCATACCAAAGTTGCGTTTAATTTTTTCAGCCGTGTCACGCCCTTTTTGTTGGCCAATAACCATCACTGGTTGACCTTCAAAACGTGCAACACCACCTAAAATAGCTGGGTCGTTAGCAAAAGTACGGTCGCCTGCTAGTTCGTCAAATTCCGTGAAAATGCGCTCGATGTAATCACGAGTATAAGGACGCAACGGATGACGGGCTAACTGAGAAACCTGCCAAGCACCTAATTCAGAGAAAATTTTCTCTTTCATTTCAGCACTTTTCTCTTTTAATCGACTGACTTCCTCTTCTAATCCAAGGTCTAATTCGCCAGCGCGGCTTACATTTTGTAATTCTTCAATTTTTGCTTCTAATTCAGCGATTGGAAGCTCAAAATCAAGATAATTGAGGCTCATGCTCTAAACTACCTAATTAGTTAAATTCTAGTTCTACATCTTGCGCCGCCATCAGCGATAACTTGTGAATTAAGTCATCACTCGGCGTAACACACCATTCGGTTCCTAAAGTAATCTCAGCCAACGCATCCGGACGTTGATAGAATACTTTAATAGGACAAGTACCAAACTTATAAGGTTCCAGCACTTTTTGTAAATTATCGAAGAAGTTCGCCTCGATCTGCACCATATTCAAGGTCATTTTAATCGCTTTTATACGTTTTTCTCGCGCCTGTGCGATGGTGCATATGTCTCTAGCGGTCATTGTAATGCCACCAGAGAAGTTATCAAAGCTGACCTGTCCAGATATTACCAAGATATTGTTTACTTGCAGCAAATCTTGGTACATTTCAAACTGTTCTGGGAATAAGCGTACATCAATACGGGCACTCTTGTCATCTAAAGTTACAAGACCCCATCGATTTCCCTTTTTGTTTATCAAGGTACGAGCAGAAATCACTAAGCCTGCAGCCGTTGACTGCACATCGCGGTTAGTGGGTTGTAAATCAACCAGCCTTCCTGACGTATAATGCTTTAACTCTTTACGATACTGATTAATTGGGTGACCAGTTAAATACAGACCTAAAGTTTCTTTCTCACCGTCTAGCCACTCATTGTCGGTTAAATCTGTGGCTTTAATAAATGCTTGTTCAACTTCATCTGGCTCTGTAGCAAGTAATCCAAATAAATCTGCCTGCCCAAGTGACTCAGCCTTATGATGCTGATCGGCCGCTCGCATGGCATCTTTTAAGCTTGCGAGTAAGGTTGCACGGCCAGGCTGGGTTTTATCTGGGCCAAGTTGGTCGAGCGCTCCGGCATAAATAAGCTTTTCAACAACACGCTTGTTTAAACGCTTTAAGTCAACACGGGCACAAAAATCAAATAAGTCCTTAAACGGGCCACCTTCGCTACGAGCTTCTAAAATAGCTTCAACCGGTGCCTCACCAACCCCTTTAATGGCACCAATACCGTAAACAATTTCACCTTGTAGATTAACCGTAAACTTGTACTCACCGGCATTAACATCCGGCGGTAACAAGGTCAGTTTCATGTTTTCACATTCATCTACCAAGGTAACAATTTTATCGGTGTTATCCATATCTGCCGACATTACCGCAGCCATAAACTCTGCTGGGTAGTGGGTTTTCATCCACAGCGTTTGGTACGATACTAAGGCATAAGCAGCTGAGTGAGATTTATTGAAGCCATAACCTGCGAACTTCTCTACCAAGTCGAAGATTTTCATTGCAAGTTCGCCGTCAACTCCGTTTTTAACAGCGCCTTCTTCGAAGGTTGAACGTTGCTTTGCCATCTCCTCAGGCTTTTTCTTACCCATCGCACGACGCAGCATGTCAGCGCCACCTAGCGTATAACCAGCCAGTACCTGAGCAATTTGCATTACTTGTTCTTGATAAAGAATGATACCGTAGGTTGGCTCAAGGATTGGTTGCAAGCTATCGTGTTGCCACTGCGCATCTGGATAAGATAATTCTTCGCGGCCATGCTTACGGTCGATAAAGTTATCTACCATGCCTGATTGCAATGGACCTGGGCGAAATAGTGCTACCAGTGCGATCATATCTTCGAAGCAGTCGGGCTTTAGACGACGAATAAGGTCTTTCATACCACGAGATTCGAGCTGGAATACCGCGGTGGTTTCGGCGCGTAGCAGTAACTCAATACTTGGCTTATCATCAAGTGGAATAGCGTTGATATCAACGGGCTTTTTACCCTCACGAGCTAAGCGCTCGTTAGTCATATCAAGTGCCCACTGCAAGATGGTAAGTGTTCTAAGACCTAAGAAGTCAAACTTTACTAAACCCGCCGTCTCGACGTCGTTTTTATCAAATTGTGTTACCGGGAATTTACCCTCATCATCACAATAAAGAGCGGCAAAGTCAGTGATTGTGGTGGGTGATATTACAACACCACCAGCGTGCTTACCGGCGTTACGTGTACAGCCTTCAAGGATGCGACACATATCAATAAGCTCTTTGACCTCTTCATCACCGTCGTAGGCTTCTTGTAAACGCGGCTCAACATCAAACGCTTTAGCCAAGGTCATGCCCGGATCGCCCGGTACTAGTTTAGAAATACGATCAACAAAGCCGTAAGGGTGACCAAGTACACGGCCTACGTCACGGATAACCGCTTTTGCAGCCATGGTACCAAAGGTAATGATCTGAGATACCGCGTCACGACCATAAAGTGCCGCTACGTGATCAATTACCTCATCACGCCTATCCATACAGAAATCGACGTCGAAATCGGGCATTGAGATACGTTCTGGGTTCAAGAAACGTTCGAATAGTAAGTCAAATTCGAGTGGATCGAGGTCGGTGATCTTCAGTGCATAAGCAACCAATGAACCTGCACCAGAACCACGCCCTGGACCTACCGGAATATTGTTATCTTTACTCCACTGAATGAACTCCATTACGATCAAGAAGTAACCTGGGAAACCCATTTGGTTGATTACGTCGAGCTCTATTTTCAGACGCTCATCATACTCGCCACGTTTTTCTTTTCGCTCTTGCTCATCTGGGAATAAAAACTGTAAACGCTCTTCAAGACCATCTTCAGAGACCTTAACCAAGAAGTCTTCAATTTTCAGCGAACCGGTTGGGTAATCTGGTAAGAAGTAAGTCCCGAGCTGCACGGTCACATTACAGCGCTTAGCAATTTCAACAGTGTTTTCTAGCGCTTCAGGAATATCGCTAAATAGCTCAGCCATTTGCTCAGCCGTTTTAAGGTATTGCTGCTCAGAAAAACGTTTTGGTCTACGTTTATCTTCTAAGGTGTAACCGTCATGGATTGCTACGCGGATTTCATGGGCTTCAAAGTTTTCTGGCTTTAAAAATACTACTTCGTTAGTTGCCACTACAGGTAACTGCTCTTTTGCGGCAAGCTCAACAGCTAAGTGTAAATAGTCTTCTTCTAAAGCACGTTCCGTACGAATAAGCTCAATGTAATAATGATCGCTAAAATGTTGCTTATAAAAGCTAACGACCGATTCTATAAGCCCAGGGTTACCTTTTAATAGGGCTTTACCTAAGTCGCCATCTTTAGCGCCAGATAATAAAATTAGGCCACTTTTGTGCTCCACTAGCCATTCACGGTCTACTACCGGGCGGTGAAATAAATGTCCGCGTTGGTACGCTTTAGAGATCAACAAGGTGAGGTTTTTATAGCCTTCGTTATCTTTCGCTAAGATGGTAATTCGGCTAGGTTCATCTTCAAATTCAGGGCTTCTGAGCCAAAAATCTGCGCCGACAATAGGCTTAATACCTGCGCCATGGGCAGCACCATAAAAACGCACCAAACCACATAAGTTCATCTGATCGGTGATAGCCAACGCAGGCATTTGCAGCTCTTCTGCTTTAGCGACAATCGGCTTAGTTTTAGCTAGGCCATCCACCATTGAGAAATCTGAGTGAACACGTAAGTGAACAAATTGCGGCGCAGGCATTACTGTTGCTCTCCTTTTAACGCCAAAATGCGCTGAACAGGTTTAAAGCTTTTACGATGCTCTGCAATTGCCCCGTATTGTTCAAGTGCTGCAAAATGTGCTTTAGTCGGATAGCCTTTATGGCCTGCAAAGCCATAGTCAGGATAACGCTTATCAAGCTCAATCATTTCTTCGTCGCGGGCAACTTTCGCTAAAATAGATGCCGCCGAAATCTCTTCGACGAGGCTATCGCCTTTTACAACCGCCTGTGCTGGCACAGTTAACTGGCTAGGCACTCTATTCCCATCAATAAAAACAAACTCAGGCTTTACACTTAAGCCTTCAACTGCGCGGCTCATCGCGAGCATGGTGGCATGTAAAATATTTAGCTCATCAATCTCAACTGGACTACAACGGCCAATAGCATAGCACAGGGCTTTTTCTTTTATTTCTGCCGCTAATAATTGACGTTTTTTGTCTGATAACTTTTTAGAATCGGCTAACCCGGCAATGGGTTTATTTGGGTCCAGTATTACCGCAGCAGTTACAACATCACCGACCAATGGACCACGGCCAACTTCATCTACACCAGCAATATAATTAACATTCGGTCGTTCAATTTGCATTTAGTAACTCCGCGACTGCTGCTGCAGCTTGTTCATTGGCATTTAATCTAATGTTTTTATGTATGGCTAAAAAGCGCGCCTTTAGTTCGCTGTTATCGGTATTAAGCATAGGTGTTAGCGCAGCCGATAGGTTTTCAACATTACACTCAGTTTGAAGGTACTCTGGGACGAGTTCTTCATCGGCTAATAAATTAGGCAACGAGAAATACTTAATGTTAAAAGTGAATAAGGTTTTGAAAATCCAGTAACTCAATGGCTTAATTTTATAACCCACAACCATCGGCTTTTTATACAGCATACCTTCAAGTGTTGCGGTTCCTGAGGCAAGCAAAATGGCATCAGCGGCTTGCATTGCAAGATTTGACTGACCATCCAATAATTGCAGTTTTAGATCAGGGGCTGTTTTTTCTAAAATCTCACAAAACTGTGCTTTTCGTTTTTCATTGACTAACGGCACCACAATTTTAAGGTCAGGATTTTGCGCTTGTAATTTCGCCGCTGTTTCAATGTAAGTTTCGCTTAAAAGCCCTACTTCAGAACCTCGACTACCAGGTAGTAATGCAAGCACTTTATCAGTTTGTGCCAATCCAAGTTGATTACGAGCCTCGGTTTGGTCGTGCTCAAGAGCAATATCATCAGCCAGAGTATGACCCACAAACGTACAAGGTACATCGTGCTTATCATAAAAGGCTTTTTCGAACGGCAATAATGCCAACACTAAGTTAGTGGCGGCACTGATTTTATGAATGCGTTTTTCGCGCCACGCCCACACTGACGGGCTAACATATTGTACTGTTTTAATACCCGCCTCTTTTAGCGGCTTTTCAACACGTAAGTTAAAGTCAGGGGCATCTATACCAATAAATACATCTGGTGGGTTATCGATAAAATGCTGCACCAATTGTTTGCGTATTTTTAGTAGGCGCGGTAATCGGCCAAGTACTTCAACTAAGCCCATTACAGATAATTCGTCCATATCGAATAATGTTTTACAGCCAGCCACTTGCATACGCGGGCCTGCAATCCCCTCAAATATGGCATCTGGAAAACGGCGTTTAAGTGCTTTTACTAGCCCTTCACCTAAAATATCACCTGATAACTCACCTGCCACCAAGGCAATACGTAACGGCTTTGTTTGTTCTTTCATTCGTTGATAATTCGCAACTTTTGGCACTAATAAAAATGAGTTTACCGTGTTTTAGCAGTCGGATAAATGTCACACGAGTAATTAATACTAGAATTTAAATAAGTGCTTATTCATTAACCTAGGTAACCAGCTAAGAAAGTAAACAATTAATTTTTTAGCCGACAGAATACCTATAAGTGAGTAATCTTTTTGTTCTATAAAAACTGGCTAAAAGTTTTTGATAAGGTAATTAATCGATTGAAAAGTTAAGCTTTAATCTCTAGTCTGTAGAAATGATGAACAATTATTTAATCTTATTTTCTTATTTTTCTATTGACTAAAATGGATACAAGGTTAATATTCACAAAGTTTCAATAATTACTGAAACTTCATAACCAATAATTTGTCGTGTCTACCGCACTCGCTAACAAGGAGCTAAACAATGATAGATGAAACATTTGTGGATCTATCGCGATTGCAGTTTGCAATCACTGCCCTCTTTCACTTCCTATTTGTTCCCCTTACTTTAGGTATGACGTGGATTTTGGTGATCATGGAATCCGTTTACGTGATGACTGGTCGCGAAATTTATCGTGATATGACTAAATTCTGGGGTAAGTTATTTGGTATTAACTTTGCGATTGGTGTGGCGACAGGTCTAACCATGGAGTTCGAGTTTGGTACCAACTGGTCTTACTACTCTCACTACGTGGGCGATATTTTTGGCGCTCCACTGGCGATTGAAGGCTTAATGGCATTCTTTTTAGAGTCAACCTTTGTCGGTATGTTCTTTTTAGGTTGGGAGCGACTAACAAAACGTCAGCATTTAGCTGCAACTTTCCTTATGGCTCTAGGTACTAACCTATCAGCTTTATGGATTTTGATTGCCAATGGTTGGATGCAAAACCCTGTAGGGGCTGAGTTTAATTATCAAACCATGCGAATGGAAATGACCAGCTTTGCTGAACTGGTATTCAACCCCGTCGCACAAGTTAAGTTTATTCATACCGTTTCGGCAGGGTATGTTGCAGCATCTATGTTTGTACTGGGCATTAGTAGCTGGTACATCCTAAAAGGTCGCGATCTTGCTTTTGCTAAACGCTCGTTTTCGGTTGCTTCTGGGTTTGGTTTAGCGTCTATCCTTTGTGTTATTTTACTTGGTGATGAATCTGGCTACGAAGTTGGCGAGGTACAAAAAGTTAAACTCGCAACCATTGAAGCTGAGTGGCACACCGAAGAAGCCCCTGCTGCATTCACTCTGGTCGGTATTCCTGATTCAGAAGAGCAAGTCACCCACGCTGCTGTTAAAATACCTTATGCACTGGGCATTATTGCTACTCGCTCTATTGATGAACAGGTAACGGGTATTAAAGATCTAGAAAAGCAACACGAAGTACGAATTCGTAATGGCATGGTTGCATACGAATACTTAGAGAAGCTTCGAGGTGGTGAAGACACTCCAGAAAACATTGCAAAATTCGATAGCTTAAAAGACGACCTTGGCTATGGTTTACTACTAAAACGCTATACGCCTAACGTGGTAGATGCCACAGAAGAGCACATTCAAAAAGCAGTGAAAGATTCGTTCCCTAAAGTTGGTCCTATGTTTTGGTCCTTCAGAATTATGGTCGGTTGCGGTGTGATCATGCTTGGCGTATTCGTGCTTGCATTTTATTACAACGCGCACCGCATTATTGAGCAAAAACGCTGGTTATTATGGGCTGCGGTATGGAGTATTCCACTGCCGTGGATTGCCATTGAATTTGGTTGGATTGTTGCTGAATATGGCCGCCAACCATGGGCTATTTCAGAGATTCTACCAACCTTCTTGGCAACCTCATCTCTGACGGTAAACGATTTACTTATCAGCATTACTGGCTTCATTATCTTTTACACAGGACTTGCTGCTGTAGAAGGCTGGTTAATGCTGCGCTTTATTAAACAAGGTCCAAGCTCGCTTCATACTGGTAAATATCACCATGAACTTGCTAAAGCAGATTCACTTGCAAGCCAAGGAGCTCAGTCATGATTTTTGATTACGAAACATTAAAACTAATCTGGTGGCTGTTAATTGGTGTATTACTGATTGGCTTTGCAGTGACCGATGGCATGGACATGGGTGTGGCAATTTTGCTTCGCCTAGTTGGTAAAACCGATGTGGAGCGCCGTACTGTAATTAACACCATAGGTGCTCACTGGGATGGTAACCAAGTTTGGTTCATCACCGCTGGGGGTGCACTGTTTGCTGCTTGGCCTATGGTATACGCGGCCGCGTTCTCTGGCTTTTACTTTGCTATGATGCTGGTGTTATTTGCGTTATTTTTCAGACCGCTTGGTTTTGATTACCGCTCAAAAATAGACTCACCACGTTGGCGAAACAACTGGGATTGGGGCTTATTTGCAGGCAGCTTTATCCCTGCTTTAGTATTTGGTGTGGCATTTGGTAACTTATTACTGGGCGTGCCTTATCATATCGACGACCTACTGCGTGTTAGTTATCAAGGTTCATTCTTTGCGTTATTAAACCCATTTGCCATTGTTGTAGGCTTAGTAAGCGTACTAATGCTGGTTGGTCATGCAGGCATGTGGCTACAACTTCGTACGGATGCAGAGGTTGCAAAACGCTCAGCACAATACGGTCAATATGCGCTGATGGCGTTTATTGTGTTGTTTGCCTTGGCAGGTGTGTGGGTATCGCAAATTGACGGTTATAAAATCGTTAGCATGGGCGATACTCAAGGCTTTGCAAACCCGCTTGGTAAAACAGTCACGCAGGCACCAGGTGCATGGCTTGATAACTATACAAAAATGCCATTAACCATGCTGTTCCCTGCCCTTGCATTCGTGATGGCGGCACTGGCGATTGTGTTATCTAAATTACAAAAACCGGCAATGGCATTGGCAGCGTCAAGCCTAATGCTTGCAGGCGTAATTTTAACTGCGGGTATGTCAATGTTCCCGTTCGTTATGCCTTCGAGTAACAACCCAAATATTAGTTTAACTATGTGGGATGCGGTTTCGAGCCATATGACTCTCAACGTGATGTTTATTGCAGCGGTTATTTTTGTACCACTTATCCTTATTTACACAACGTGGTGCTATGTGAAGATGTGGCGCAAAGTAACCATTAGTGAAATCGAAAACAACACGCACGGTAGCTACTAAGGAGATTTAATTATGTGGTATTTTGCCTGGATTTTAGGTGTTCTATTAGCCTGTACCCTTGGGGTGATCAACGTAATGTGGTACGAATTTCACCAACATAAAGATTCGATTGCTGATGATGAGCTAGAGCTTTACGCGAGACTCAAAAACACCGATGACAACTAAACCCCGACCAAATCGCGCGCAGCAACAAACGCTGCGCGCTTTTTTAAAGCAATATAGTCAGTCCGCTTCAGGGCTTCTTAAATTAAGCATTAGTTTGGGCACACTCAACGCCCTATTAATGATTGCCTCTTGTTATCTTCTTGCAAACGCGGCTCATCAAGTCATGTTTGAACAAGCAAACTTGCAAGCCGTAAGCCCATTATTATGGCCGCTGGCTGGGCTAATTTTAGTTCGTGCTTTGTTGGTTGCCCTAAGTGAACGCGTAAGTAACCGCGCCGCGTTAAAAATAAAAAACGTGATGCGAAATACATTGCTAGAAAAGCTCAGCAAACTTGGGCCAGCCTACAGTGAACAAAAAGGTCATGGCGCAACACTTAACACCTTACATAATGGGGTTGAAGCACTGCATCAATATTACGCTAATTACATTCCAAGTGTGGCTTACAGTGCGCTTATTCCAATAGCGATATTAGTGGTGATTTTTCCAACCGATTACAAAGCAGGCCTGATATTCCTTTTAACAGCCCCGCTTATCCCCTTTTTTATGATTTTAGTGGGCCATAAAGCGGAGCAGTTAAACCAAGATCGCTGGCAACAACTTGCGGTACTTGGTAATTACTTTTTTGACCGATTACAAGGCCTGACTCAACTCAAGCTCTTTAATGCAACCAAGCGTGAGCTAAATAGCATCAGTCAGATTTCTGATGATTATCGTGGAGCAACCATGGGTGTATTGAAAGTCGCCTTTTTATCGTCTTTCGCCCTTGAGTTTTTAGCCACCATTAGTGTGGCACTTGTTGCCGTGATCATTGGCTTTAGATTATTTTTTGGTACCCTCGATTTTGCCACTGGATTTGTGGTGTTACTACTGGCCCCTGAGTTTTACTTACCACTTCGACAAATGGGCACTCATTATCACGCAAAACTTGAAGGGATCAGTGCCGCTGCTGATATGGTCGACATAATCAATCAAAGCGACTCAGATGAACATGTAGGGTCATCTAAACTTGAGTTACCAATAAAGCATATACAGCTGAATGCGCTTACCTTTCATTACCCTGAAACAAACGAAGGGGTAACTGATATCAACTTAACCCTGCCAAGCTCAGGCTTAATTGCCTTTGTGGGTGAAAGTGGCTCGGGTAAAAGTACCTTGTTTGATTGCCTATTGGGTTTTCATCATCAGGCCAATAGTGCCATTAGCATTAACGAGCAACCACTGAGTGATACTGCATTAGCTGATTGGCAAGCACAGCTGGCGTGGATCCCACAGCAAGCCACGTTATTTTATCGGAGCGTTGCAGAGAACCTGCGTTTAGCTAAACCCGATGCAAGCCAAGCAGAGCTCGATGAAGCAGCAAGTAAAGCTGGCGCACTTGAGTTTATTACTGCACTACCTGATGGCTTTGATACCTTGCTCGGTGAACAAGGAGAAGGCCTCTCTGGTGGGCAAAAACAACGTATTACCCTTGCTCGTGCATTTTTGAAGAATGCCCCTGTGCTAATGCTAGATGAGCCTACCGCTCACTTAGACAGCCAAACCGAGCATTTAATCAATCAAGCGATCCGCGAGTATGCAAAAGATCACTTAGTGCTGGTTATTGCTCACCGACTGAATACGGTTAAACACGCCGATAAGATTTACGTTATGCAACAAGGTCACATTGTTGAATCTGGTCAGTACCAGCAACTGACTGAGCAAGCTGGCCTATTTGCTAAACTGGTAAGCCAAGGTGACGCCCATGCATAACTTTATACGTCTATTAAAACTGTGCAAACCTCATACTGGCATGCTGCTTTTAGGGGCTTTTTTAGCAAGCTTAACGGTACTTGCTAATGTAGGCTTGCTCGCTATATCGGGGTGGTTTTTAGCAGCTATGGCAGCGGCGGGCATTGCTGGTGTGCAGATGAATTACTTTACCCCAGCTGGAGTGATCCGCTTTTTAGCTATCGTGCGCACAGCCTCTCGTTACGGTGAGAGGATGATAACTCATAATGCTACCTTTTTATTACTGAGCGAAATTCGCGTAAACATGTTCAAGACTTTGAGCCAACTGAACAACGTTGACTTAGCAATGAGTCGTAGTAGCGATTTATTTAACCGGCTACAGAATGATGTCGATGCGCTGGATAAGTTTTACCTAAATGTACTGCTGCCTATTATTGTCGCCCTTTTCAGCATTTCTATAGTAATGGCCTTCATGGCCATGTATAACGCTGACGTTGCATTAGTGTGCTTTACTTCACTGATAATTATTGGCGTACTGCTTCCCACATTGTTAAGCCATAAGCTTCACCAACAAGCGGATAACGAAACCCAGCTCTCAGCCGAGTTAAGATCTGAACTTGCCGATACGTTATCAGGTGCTAGAGAGCTTGCTGTCTATCAAGCACATGCGGCGCAATTAGCGCATTGTGATTCACTCAGTAAACAATACAACAGCCAGCTCTACAATCGTCACAAGGCCATAGCAAATAGTAATGGCTTAAACACTTTGGTGATACAACTCACCATGCTAGCCAGTGTATTTATGATAATTCCACTGGTTGCAATAGGGACTATGAAAAACGTTGAACTGGCGATGCTCGCGTTATTTGTATTAGCAAGCTTTGAAACCGTGCTCACTCTGCCTACGGCATTTATTGAATTGCCGCTTACTTTAAGTGCCGCAAAGCGACTGTTTGATCTTGAAGATAAACACAACAGCTTAGCCGAAAAGCCAAACAACTTAGATGATCAGCTAGCAAACCAATTAGCTGACAAATCAGGGCTTGGTCTTGAGCTAAGCGAGGTCAATTACCAATACTTGGGGGCAAAAAGTAAAGCCCTTAGCAATATCAATTTTGCGATTACACCCGGCAGTAAAGTTGCCCTAGTCGGTGCCAGTGGCAGTGGCAAAACCACTCTAGTTAACTTACTCACGGGCCTTTGGCCGCTGCAATCAGGCTCATTAAAGCTCACCACCAAGCAAGATAACTTTGAACTTGAAAGCTTGAGCACTGCAACACGCTTTAAGCAGCTAACGATAGTTGCCCAGCAGCATCATATTTTTGATGGCACGCTAGGTGAAAATCTACGCTATGCAGCTTTTGATGCGACAGATGAGATGCTAATTGAAGCCTGTGAAAACGCTGAACTTGGCTCTTGGCTTAAGAACTTAAAAGCCGGCCTTAATACCCGCTTAGGAACCGCAGGCAGAAAACTTTCTCATGGTCAGTCACGTCGTATTGCCATAGCTCAAGCCCTATTAAGGCAAGGTAATTTAATCATTCTTGATGAGCCAACAGAGAGTCTAGATAACCACACTAAGCAAAACTTGCTGACTACACTTGAGAAAATATGGGCAGATAAAACCATGTTGACCATTACCCACGACCCAGCAATGCTAAGTCGTGTTGATAAGGTTATTTGGTTAGAACAAGGACAAGTAAGAGCCTTTGCAAGTCATGCTGAATTGATGGCTAATGAAGCCGATTACGTAGAGCTTATTACCCGTTTTTAATCGAGCTGCTCAACAGTAACGTCAATCACACCTTGCTTGACTGAGGCAATTTGTGAAAACGCCTTTTTTGATAAATCGATAATACGACCGCGGATAAATGGGCCGCGGTCATTAATGGTAACAATCACACTTTTATTGTTACTAATATTGGTGACCCTCACTCTGCTGCCAAAGCCAAGCGTTTGATGAGCCGCGCTCCATGCCTGTTGATTAAACACCTCACCACTTGCTGTCATTCGGCCATGATATTTATCAGCGTAATAACTGGCTTTGCCTTTTTCTATCGCTCCTTTTGATACTGAAGGCGCACTACTACAACCACTTATTATTAAGCTTAACAATGCAAAGATGATGAGTTTATTCATATTACTAGATCCTTTTTTGTCGTGAAGATAACAAGCACTGACTTAGCAAAACCTGAACTATAAAAACAAAAAAGCCACCTTAAGGTGGCTTTTAGTAATTAGCTTTTGATTAGCGAATAATTCCGCGCTCAGAGCTTTTCACGAAGTCTATCATCAACTGAACAGCTGGATACTTCGCAGCATCTTCACTTAGCTCAGCGATTGCTTCTTCAACACCTAAGCTCTTACGGTAAAGCGTTTTATATGCACGGCGTGTTGCCATGATTTCATCGCTTTCAAAACCACGGCGTTTCATGCCTTCAGTATTGATTGCTACAGGGCCTGCCGGCGTGCCAATGGTCGTTACAAATGGTGGCACATCTTTATTAACACCTGAGTACATACCAACAAAGGCATGTGAACCAATTTTACAGAACTGGTGAACACCTGAATTACCAGCAAGGATCACCCAGTCACCTACGTGTACGTGGCCAGCAACAGAGGCATTATTAGCAAAAATAACGTTATCGCCCACTACTGCATCATGCGCAACGTGTGTGTAAGCCATAAATAAGTTGTTGCTACCAATTTTTGTTACACCTTGGTCTTGAATCGTACCACGGTGAATGGTCGCACACTCACGGATCACGTTGTTGTCACCAATGATCAAGGTTGTAGGCTCATTCGCGTACTTTTTGTCTTGGCACGCTTCACCGACCGAAGCAAATTGGAAAATATGGTTACCAGAACCAATCGTCGATGGGCCTTTTACAACCACATGAGATTCGATGATACAGTTATCACCAATAGTTACATCGTTACCGATGTAGCTATAAGGGCCAACTGATACGTTATTTCCAAGTTTTGCACCTGGTTCGATTATCGCCGTAGGATGGATCACTATTAAAACTCTCTTCTCGCACACATGATTTCGGCAGTACACACTACTTTGCCGTCAACTTTTGCTTCTGCTGCAAACTTCCATATATTGCGGCGCTCTTTTAAAAACTCTACATGTAAATGCATAGTATCGCCAGGTAATACTGGCTGTTTAAATCGCGCATTATCAATCGCAGCGAATAAATATAGTTCGTTATCGCTACGATTTTCAACTGTCTTAAAGCCAAGTAAGCCAGTTGCTTGGGCCATTGCTTCTAAAATCAACACACCTGGAAAGATAGGTTGATTAGGAAAATGACCCGTAAAAATAGGTTCGTTCACTGTTACATTTTTAATCGCATGTAACGACTCGCCTGGCGTGTAATCTAGAACACGGTCAACAAGTAGCATCGGGTAACGATGCGGAAGTAAACTTAAAATATCTTGGATATCAAGACTATTTAATTCATTTGCCAAAATAGCATCCTTATTTGTCTTCAATATTGAGTGACTTAGTCAGTGACTCAAGAGCTTTAATGCGGTCTTTCATATCGCCAAGATTGCGGATGTGGGCAATACTTCGGCGCCATTCTTTGTTAGTTTGATGAGGTAATCCTGATGAATAGATTCCAGGCTCTGTGATTGCTTTCGTCACCATACTCATGCCGGTGATTATAGCACCATCGCATACGCTAAGGTGACCATTAATTGCAACCATACCACCAATCTGACAATTCCTACCGATCTCGACGCTTCCGGCAAAAACCGTGCAACCGGCAACCGCTGTGCCTGAGCCGATCTCGACATTATGCGCTATTTGACATTGATTATCGATAATTACATTACTATGGATGATCGTATCGTCTAATGCACCACGGTCAATCGTAGTAGACGCGCCTACCTCAACCTTATCACCGATGATTACTCGGCCAAGTTGCGGTATTTTCACCCATTCCCCACGCTCATTAGCGTAACCAAAACCATCGCTGCCCACGACTGTATTCGCTTGGAATAAACAGTCGCTGCCAATCTCAACTTCATGGTAAATGCTTACATTTGCCCAAAGCTTAGTGCTTTGACCAATTTTTGCATGCTCACCAATGAAACAGTTTGGACCAATCTGCACATTGTCAGCAATAACAGCACCCGCTTCAATCACCACATTGGCGGCGATCGCGACATTATTACCAATCGAAGCTGAATCATGAATGACTGCACTAGGGTGAATACCCGTCACTGCTGAGCGCGGTGTGGTGTCCATTAGCTGAGCAAGCTTGGCGTAACAAACATAAGGGTTAGCAACAATGAGCTTATTACCCGAAAAGTACTCAGCGTCTGCTGATGATAAAATCACCGCACTTGCTTGAGTATCATCTAATTGCGAGCGATATTTCTTGTTCGCTAAAAATGCAATATGCCCATGTTGGGCATTTGCAAGTGTAGATATTTTTTTAATCTCTGTAGCGCCGTCACCTTGAAGGTCAGCGCCCAGAAGATCCGCTATCTGCGAAAGCGTGTAGTTTTGCATATATGATTTCTATTGCTTACTTACTTTTTCAACAACTTTGCTTGATAAGTCATCGACAGTTTTAGGGTTAACATAAATCGTTGTTTCTTTAACTTTAACTTCATCGAATTTGCCAGCTTTCGCTACTTCTTCGATTGCATCTAAGATTAGCTTTTGAACTTTAGCCAGCTCTTGGTTTTGACGCATTTTGATTTCTTGCTCTAAAGGACGACCTTTTTCAGCAAGTTGCTGCTGCATACCTTGAATCTTAGTACGTAATTCTTCTTTTTGCTTGTCGCTCATCGTTGTCGCTTCACGCTTGAACTTTTCAGCTTCAAAACGAATATCACCTTGAAGTTTTTCTAGCTCTTGACGACGCTCAGAGAATTCAGCTTCTAAAGTTTGCTCTACTTTCGCCATTTGTGGGATTTGTTTGTAGATTTCTTGCATATCAACAATACCTACTTTGTGGGCAAATGCGTTAGTAGATAGGCCCATAGATAAAGTAGCAAGTAGTGCAAAAGCTGTTGATTTAATTGATTTATTCACGAAAAAACTCCTTTAGAATGTATTACTAATGTTAAAGCTGATGGTCTTCGTATCGTCATCTTCTTCTTTTTGCAATGGATACGCAAAACTGATCAGCATTGGACCCATCGGAGAGATCCATTGTAGAGAAAGACCGGTTGAAACCCTAAAGCGCATCGGATCTGAGTAATCATCCAATTTATCACGTTGCGCCGCAGGAAGATCTTGATAACGGTCAATATTAAACTCTGTATCCCATACGTTTGCTGCATCTACGAAGAAGCTGGTACGTACAGAGCTAGTGTTTTCTTCATCTAAGAAAGGTGTTGGAACAATAAGCTCCATCCCTGCGACCGCTTTGGCGTTACCACCAATCCGACCTGCTGTTTGTAATTGGTCAAATTCTGACGCGCCACCAATGTTACCTGTACTATTTCCGTCATCAGATGGCGTGCCTGGAATAGTTTGAGGGCTTCTAGCAACAGCCCGTGGTAAAATAGTGTTTCTATCAAAACCACGTAATTCCATTTCGGTAATTCTAAAGAATTCTTGGAATGGTAGCGTTTGGTCAAATCCATTTGTTGTACCATAACCATTACCATATGCAAGTGCCGCACGCGTTGAGAATACCCAGCTATGGTCATTACTGATTGGCCAATAAAAACGTGAATCGTAATTTAGCTTAAAGTACTGTAAATCAGAGTTTGGCGTTGTTGCAGTTAAGTTAAGAGATTGGCGTGAACCTGCTGTTGGGAATAAACCACGGTTTACAGTAACGCGTGACCAACCTGCACTTAGCTCGTACTTAGTAAAGTCAAAACCTGCATCTGGGTTATCTGGATCTAAGAAGGTTTCACGAATAACACGTGTTTGCTCGTACTCAGCAATATCTGACAGCTCTTCTTGTACCCAACGAACACCAAAGTTAATACGGTTTACAGCATCGATTGGGAAACCAATGTTAGTACCAATACCATAGCTCTTCGATTTATAGTCGATTAGGCTAAACTTACTCGCATCGTAGTTACTGTAGAAAATGCTACTACCTTGCGATACACCATCAGGCGTAAAGTAAGGGTCAGTATAAGACACACTAATACGCTCAGAACCACGTGAGGTATTGATGTTGAAACCAATTTGGTTACCGGTCCCTAAGAAGTTTGATTCACTGACACCAATGTTAAATTGCAGACCTAAATAAGAACCATAGGCAAGGCCTGCGTTAAAGCTACCTGCAGATTGTTCTTTCACAGTAAAATCTACATCAACTTGGTCATCTACACCTGGTACTGGCACCACATTAAAATCAACGCTTTCCATGTAGGGTAAACGCTGAATTTGCAGTTTAGAGCGCTCAAGACTTTGATTGGACAACCACGCACCTTCAAGCTGTGTCATTTCACGGCGCACTACTTCATCAGAGGTATTTTGGTTACCACCCACAATGATACGACGAACATAAACACGCTTACCCGGATTAACCGATAGCGTTAATTGAACTTCTTTATTTTCATCATCAATTTCTGGGATGGTACGCACTTCAGCATTAGCATAACCAAAACGCGCTAAGTAGCTTTTGATGAACTCTTCTGAAGAGGTCACAACAGAGCCATTATAAAGCTCACCTGTTTTCAGCGGGATAACACTTCTGATGAGTTCTTCACGGCCTAACAAGTCACCAATAAAGTCAAAGCCTTTCACTTTGTATTTAACGCCTTCGGTGATATTTGCTGTTACATAAACAGAGTCACGCTCAGGGCTTACAGATACTTGTGTCGAATCGATATTAAAGCGCAGGTAACCACGGTCTAGGTAGTAACTGCGAATTTTCTCTAAATCGCCTTCAATGGTTTGCTTTTGATAACGGTCGCTCGACATGAACTTCCACCACGGCAAATCTTGCTGTGACTCAGCTAATTTAAGTAGCTCTTCATCAGAGAAAAGCTCGTTACCAACGAGGTTGATTTGACGAATTGATGCAGCATCACCTTCATCAAATTCAAATAATAGTTTTACACGGTTTCGAGGTAACTTAGTGATACTAACTTCTACCTTTGCATTGTACTTACCAATACTGTGGAAGAATTCAACTAGACCTTTTTCAATGTTATCAAGAACTGTTTTATCAAGCGGCTCACCAGTACGGATATCCTGCTGGTCTAGCGACTCATTTAGCTGCTCATCTTTGATATCTTTATTGCCATCAAATTCGATCATACTGATCGTTGGGCGCTCAGTCACTCGGAAGATAACACTGTTGCCATCACGTAATGCTTTAATATTGTCAAAGTGACCAGAACGATAGAGAGCCTTTATGGTTCTTGAAATTGTGTACTCATCAATATTATCGCCAACATTGATCGGAATATGCGTTAACGCAGCACCCAGTGCAACACGCTGTAAACCTTCAACTTTTAAATCTTCTACAATAAAGGAGTTTTGGCCTAGGGCTGCAAAGCTAGCGCCTAATAAACTTGAAACTGCCAAATGTTTTTTTATAGCCATTTTGTTATCTTTATCCTTTACAACTGTATTACCGCTCAACACCTTTTTAAATAAACTTTTTGGTGTTTTACAATCGTGTTCAAATTGGAATTTTTCGCTTACTTGTTATAAACGCGATACATCATTGAACAAAGCGAAACATGTTAAAAATAGAAGCAGCAAGGCCCCCACTTTAAAACCAAATTCTTGCGTCTTCTCAGAGACCGGCTTTTTGCGAAAAAGTTCAATTATGTAATACATTAAGTGCCCACCATCTAGCACTGGCAGCGGCAATAAGTTAAATACACCAAGGTTTACACTAATTAATGCTAAAAAGCTTAAAAAGGCAACCAAGCCATAGCTTACGCTAGTTCCCGCGCCAACTGCAATGCCCACCGGGCCACTTAAATTTTTAACCGACACCTGACCAGTAATTAAATTACTAATCATGTCAAAACTAAGGGTAATTAAACGCCATGTTTCTTGTATGCCCAGCACAATACTATCGACGGGGCCATAATGTCTAGTTTCAATATAGTTTTCTGGCCATGGCTCGACCACCGGAGACACACCTAAAAAGCCCTGAGCAACGCCTGTATCATTGGTTCTGCTTTGTGGCGTTACTGTCAGTTCTTTTATACTATCTTGCCTTTGTACACTAAATTGTAAGGATTTGTTAGGTGATTGCTGAATTAATGAAACTAACTTGCTCCAACTGCTGATATTTTCACCATTTACAGCAAGTATTTTGTCGTTAACCTGTAAACCTGCAGCTTCTGCCGCCGAGCCTTTACTGATCATGGCCACTTCTAAAAGTGCCTTAGGGCGAAACGGTACAATACCTATCGAGGTTAATGGCGGAACGTCTTGTTGATCTAATTTCCAACCATCTAAATTAAGAGTACGCACATGTTTTTGATAATTTTGATCACGAAGCGTTACCACAACACTTTGCTCACCTAAGCGACTCATAAGCGAGAATGTAGCATCTTGCCAAGTGTTAATGTCGTCTTCACCAATTTTAATAATTTGCTGGTTTGGCTCAATCTTAGCAGCAGCGGCACGGCTGCCTTGAGTCACCTCACCCACCACAGGTTTTAATGACTGCACCCCCACCATATACATCACAGCAAGTGCAAAAATAGCGAATAAAAAGTTTGCCATCGGGCCTGCAGCCACAATCGCAATACGTGCTTTTACTGATTTAGCATTAAATGATAAATGACGCTGCTCTGGCGGCACTTCGTCAACACGCTCATCAAGCATTTTGACATAACCACCTAGTGGGATTGCAGCAATCACATATTCGGTTTGCTGTTTGTCGTACCACTTGATCAACGGCTTACCAAAGCCAATTGAAAAACGTAGCACTTTCACGCCCGCTTTTCGCGCAACCCAGAAATGACCATATTCATGCACAGTCACTAAAATACCTAAGGCGAGAATAAATGAGCCAAGATTCCAGAAAAAATCAAACATGCTAGTTGATGCCTCTTTTTACAAACTCAGTCGCTTTTACACGTGCAGCTTGGTCGCAAGCTAAAATCTCATCGAGGGTCTGCACGTTGATATTTTGTGTTGCATTGAGCGTTTCAGCGTTAATTCGATAAATATCTGTAAAGCCGATTTGTCCATTTAGAAATGCTGCAACGGCAATTTCATTCGCCGCATTTACTGTGGTGGTTGCACCTTGCCCCATTTCACACGCATCAATGGCAAGTTTTAAATTAGGGTAACGAGCATAATCTGGTTTAGTGAAGGTAAAGTCAGCCATTTGTGAAAAATCGAGCGGTTTTACACCCGCATCGACACGCTCAGGAAAAGCTAAAGCATGAGCAATTGGTGTGCGCATATCTGGATTGCCCATTTGCGCAAGCACTGAGCCATCTTGATATTGCACCATAGAGTGAATAATACTTTGTGGGTGGATCACCACTTCAATATCACTGGCACAGCAGTTAAACAGCCACTTGGCTTCTATAAACTCTAGGCCTTTATTCATCATAGTCGCTGAATCAACAGAAATCTTTTGTCCCATTGACCAGTTTGGATGTGCCACTGCCTCAGCAACAGTCACTAATGGTAATGTCGCTAAATCACGCGTTAAGAAAGGACCGCCAGAACCTGTAAGCAAGATTTTGCTTACACCATTATCAGCAAGTAGGCCTGATGCATTCTGTAATGATGCAGGCATACATTGGAAAATCGCATTATGTTCGCTGTCGATAGGCAGTAAAGTGGCGCCATGTTGTTTTACTTTATCAATAAACAACTGACCCGACATAACCAAGGATTCTTTATTTGCTAGCAACACTTTTTTGCCAGCTTCAACTGCACTTAAAGTCGGTAACAGACCTGCTGCACCTACTATCGCCGACATCACTGCATCAACATCTGTATGTGCAGCAAGCTCACACATCGCCTCAACACCTGCTAGCACCTGTGTGTTACACGAGCTATTTGCAAGTAAATTTGATAACGCACTAGCGGCTTGTTGATCAGCCATTACAGCAAACTTAGGCTGATGTGCGATACACAACTCAGCCATTTGCTCGGCATTTTTACCCGCCGCTAAAGCAAAAACCTCGAAACGTTCCGGGTTTCTAGAAACAACATCTAAGGTGCTTAAACCGATTGAACCAGTTGCGCCCAGTACGACAAGTTGCTCTACTTTGCTCATAAACTCAGTGTCCATGCGTAGCAAAGTACAAAAATTGGCGCAGCTGCGGTTAAGCTATCAATACGGTCTAAAATACCGCCATGACCTGGTAAACATGAACCGCTGTCTTTCAAGCCAACCTCACGTTTAAACATACTTTCGAGTAAATCGCCCACCGCTGAAAATAACGCAATAAATGCAGTCATTACGGCATAGATTGGCCAAACACTCATATCAACATTAGTGAAGTGGCAAAATGCTAAAACAAAAACAACCGAAGCCACTACACCACCTAATAAACCTTCAATCGTTTTATTAGGACTTACCTTTGGCATTAGTTTACGTTTACCTAAATTTTTACCGGTAAAATAAGCACCAATATCTGCGCTCCACACAATACCAAGTACAACTAAAATTAACATTGAACCAAAGTGAGTAGATTCGCCATAACCTGCGCTACGTAGTGTATTTAATGCAAGCCAAAGTGGCACTAAGGTTAAAAAGCCTGCAATGGCACGCATTACAATGCCTTCATTCCAAGCCTTTGCCATTGCTGGGTAGCGCCAAACTAAGTAAGTTGCCACAATCCACCATGCAAATGACAAGGTAAATAGATAGTTTGCATCACCCACTAATTGACCATTTTGCCAAAGTGATTCAATGGGCCAATGCCAGTTGAGTAATGCCAAAAATGCAGCCGTTGCTGCTACAAATCCAAAGCGTTTAACTTTATCGCATAGGCCCATAAATGCAGACCATTCCCACGCACCGAGCAAAACAATACCAGCGGCGATATAACTAAATAGTGTTAATGGGGTATAAAAAACCAAAATAAGTGCAAGTGGTGCCAACACGAGCGAGGTTAAAATTCGTTGTTTTAGCAATGTGTGTACCTTCAACTAGTAATTAGGTCTCGGCGAGTAATTGTTTTATTTGTTCGCCTGTACAACCAAATCGTCGCTCTCTGGCAACGTAACATGCGATAGCGTCAGCAAATGCAGCTTCATTGAAGTCTGGCCAAAGCGTATCGGTAAAGTAAAGCTCAGCATAAGCCGCTTGCCATAAAAGGAAGTTACTGATGCGTAAATCTCCACCGGTGCGGATCATTAAATCAAGCTCACCTTGGTCGGCCATACTCATTTGTTCAGCCATTAGCTCTTCAGTAATATCTTCTGCGGCCATTTCACCGGCTGCGACTTTTTTCGCAAGCGTTGTTGCGGCGTTAGTAATATCCCAACGTCCACCATAATTAGCTGCCACGTTTAACTGTAGACCCGTATTATTACGAGTTAATTCATGGGCTGCATCAACTTTATTGCGCAAACCTTCTGAAAAGCGTGATAAATCACCAATTATGTTTAGCTTTACATTATTTTTATGAAGTTTTTTAACTTCTTTGCCCAGTACAAATAAAAATAGCTCCATGAGCGTATTTACTTCGTCTTCTGGACGTCGCCAATTTTCGCTACTAAATGCGAATAGTGTTAACGACTGTATACCTAAGCGAGTACAAAATTGCACTGATTGACGAACCGCATCAACGCCCTTTTTGTGCCCATAAACACGTGGGCGATTTTTCGCTTGTGCCCAACGTCCGTTGCCATCCATGATTATAGCGACATGCTTAGGCAAACTTTGCTGGGAAATTTTATCAGCGTTAAGAACCATAAATATCGAGTATTCCATAAAAAAACGCCGTCTAGTATACCCTAGACGGCGTTTCAAAACTAATAAATTTAGTTATGCCTGTTTACTTACAGAATCAGTGTCTGAAAGATAAACAGCAGCGATTAGATTTCCATTAACTCAGCTTCTTTTGCAGCTAGTTGTGCGTCCATCTCTTTGATGAACTTATCAGTAAGCTTTTGGATCTCGTCTTCTGCTTGACGTGCTTCATCTTCAGAAATGTCTTTTTCTTTCAATAAGCTCTTAATATCGCCATTTGCGTCACGGCGGATGTTACGTACCGCAACACGGCCACCTTCAACTTCGCCACGTACGATTTTGATTAGGTCTTTACGACGCTCTTCTGTAAGTGGAGGAAGTGGAACACGAATAACAGTACCTGCAGACATTGGGTTTAAACCTAAATCTGAAGCCATGATCGCTTTTTCTACTGCTTGCGCTAATGACTTATCGAACACGCTAATTGCAAGTGTACGAGAGTCTTCAATTGTTACGTTAGCAACTTGGTTTAATGGCGTGTCAGCACCGTAGTAAGACACTTGAATACCGTCAAGTAATGCTGGGTGCGCACGGCCTGTGCGAATTTTAGATAATTGACTGCCTAGTGCCGCAACACTTTTTTGCATACGTTCTGACGCATCTTTTTTGATATCGTTAATCACGGTTCAATCCTAATCTATTTGCTAGTTTCGTCTGAGGCTTGTGAAGAGATAAGCGTTCCTTCATCTTCGCCCATAATAACACGCTTAAGCGCGCCTGATTTATTCATGTTAAATACGCTTAATGGCATGTTGTGGTCACGCGCCAGCGTAAATGCAGCTAAATCCATAACCTTAAGCTCTTTTTCAATGATTTCATTGTAGCTTAAGTGGCGATATAGTGTAGCGTCTGGGTTTTTCACTGGATCATCAGAGTAAACACCATCCACTTTAGTCGCTTTGATTACAGTATCTGCTTCAATTTCAATACCACGTAAACACGCTGCTGAGTCAGTCGTGAAGAATGGGTTACCTGTACCCGCTGAGAAAATTACAACGCGGCCAGATTTTAATAGGCTGATAGCTTCTGCCCAGTTGTAAGCATCACACACACCGTTCAGTGGGATAGCAGACATTAAACGACAATTTACAAATGCACGGTGCAGTGCATCGCGCATTGCCAAACCATTCATTACAGTGGCAAGCATACCCATGTGGTCGCCAACTACGCGGTTCATACCCGCTTCTGCTAATGAACCACCACGCAAGAAGTTACCGCCACCGATAACTAAACCTACTTCTACGTCGAGCTCTACAAGTTCTTTAATTTCTTGAGCCATACGGTCAAGTACTTTTGGGTCGATGCCGAAGCCTTCGTCTCCCATTAATGCTTCACCGCTAAGTTTAAGAAGAACACGTCTAAAAATAGGTTTACGATTGATAGTCATAATATTTGGGCCAGCCTTAGTAATGAGATAAAAAATAACCGCGCTATGGTTACACATAAAACGCGGTTATTTTAAAGAATTTTCATCAGTGACGCAAAAGCTAATAGCAGATTAATTTCATCTTATTGTCCTACGTCACTAAGTTAGAAAATTACTCGCCTTTTGCAGCAGCGATTTGAGCAGCTACTTCAGCAGCGAAGTCTTCTTCTTTACGCTCGATACCTTCACCAACTTCTAAACGGATGAAGTTAGAAACAGTTGCGCCTTTCTCTTTAAGAATTTCGCCAACTGATTTTTTAGGTTCCATGATGAAAGCTTGACCAGTAAGAGAGATCTCACCAGTGAATTTCTTCATACGACCGATAACCATTTTCTCAGCGATTTCAGCAGGCTTGCCTTCGTTCATCGCGATATCGATTTGAACTGCTTTTTCTTTTTCAACAACGTCAGCTGGTACATCTTCTGGGTTTACGAACTCAGGCTTAGACGCAGCTACGTGCATAGCAACTTGCTTAAGTGTTTCTTCGTCAGCTTCACCAACTACAACAACACCGATACGGTCGCCGTGGCGGTAAGAAGAAAGCTTGTCACCGTCGATGTACTCAACGCGACGAACGTTGATGTTTTCACCGATTTTAGCAACTAGAGCAACACGAGTTTCTTCGAATTGTGCTTTAAGTGCTTCGATGTCTGCTTTAGATTCTGCAGCAGCGTCAAGAACTTGGTTAGCGAAACCAAGGAAGTTAGCGTCTTTAGCAACGAAGTCAGTTTGACAGTTAACTTCAAGAAGTGCAGCGAAACCGTTACCTTCTTTGATTAAGATTGTACCTTCAGCAGCGATGTTACCTGCTTTTTTAGCAGCCTTTGCAGCACCGCTCTTACGCATGTTTTCGATCGCTAACTCGATGTCACCGTTAGTTTCAGTTAACGCTTTTTTACAATCCATCATGCCAGCGCCAGTACGCTCGCGTAATTCTTTAACTAGGGCAGCAGTTACAGCCATTAGAATATCCTCAATTGAATTCTGTTATAGGGAAGCGGTATAGGCCGCTTAACAAGAATAACAAGTCTTCATCTTAATTAGATGAAGACTTGATGACAGCTAATTACTCAGCTTCTACGAAGTCGTCTTTCTCAGCTTGAGCAACGATGTTGTTCTCACGACCTTCAGTGATCGCAGCTGATACAGCGCCAGTGTAAAGTTGGATAGCACGGATCGCATCGTCGTTACCAGGTACGATGTAATCAACACCGTCTGGGTTAGAGTTAGTATCAACGATAGCAACAACTGGGATACCTAGGTTGTTAGCTTCACGGATAGCGATGTGCTCGTGGTCTGCATCGATAACGAAAAGCGCGTCTGGAAGACCGCCCATGTCTTTGATACCACCAAGGCTCTTTTCAAGCTTTTCCATTTCACGAGTAAGCATTAACGCTTCTTTCTTAGTTAATTTCTCGAAAGTACCGTCTTGGCTTTGCGCTTCAAGGTCTTTAAGACGCTTGATTGATTGACGAACTGTTTTCCAGTTAGTCAACATACCACCTAACCAACGGTGGTTTACGTAGAACTGCTCGCTTTGAAGAGCGGCTTCTTTAACTGCTTCGCTTGCTGCGCGCTTAGTACCAACGAAAAGTACTTTACCTTTGTTAGAAGCTGCGTTCGATAAGAACTTAAGTGCTTCGTTGAACATTGGTACAGTTTGCTCTAGGTTGATGATATGAACACGGTTACGAGCGCCGAAGATGAAAGGCTTCATCTTAGGGTTCCAGTAACGTGCCTGGTGACCAAAGTGAACACCAGCTTGAAGCATATCGCGCATTGAAACGTTTGCCATTTGTATAATCCTCTATAATTTAGGGTTAGGCCTCCACATATCCCATAGCACCAACACCGTAGTTAATTTGTAACTTAAGTGCACCCAAGTGTATGTGACGATACGTGTGTGTGTTAAAATAAAATTGTGTTTGCCTTAAATACAAAAAATCAGTTAAGAATTTATTTGTAAAAAGACGGCGCGCTTTATACCATATTAAAATTGAAAACTCAACGTCTAGTGCAAAATTTGTGCACTAAAAACTGACCTGAAAAACAACTTTGGAGCCTCAATGAGTGCTGTGATCAAGACCCCTGAAGAAATCGAAAAAATGCGTGTTGCCGGGCGCTTAGCCGCCGAGGTACTAGAAATGATAGAACCGCATGTGGTGCCAGGTGTAACCACAGATGAACTAAATACAATTTGTCATGATTATATTGTTAATGTTCAAGATGCTATTCCAGCACCGCTTAATTATCACGGTTTCCCAAAATCAATTTGCACCTCAGTGAACCATGTAATTTGTCACGGTATTCCAAATGACAAACCACTTAAAGAAGGCGATAGCGTCAATATCGACGTGACAGTGATCAAAGATGGCTATCACGGTGATACATCGAAGATGTTCCACGTTGGTACGCCTAACATTCAAGGCAAGCGTCTTGCAGATATCACCCAAGAAAGCCTTTACCTTGCAATTAAAATGGTAAAACCAGGCGTACGCTTAGGTGATATTGGTGCTGCAATTCAAAAATACGCAGAGGGCTTTAGCTATTCAATCGTACGTGAATACTGTGGCCACGGTATTGGTGCTGAGTTCCACGAAGAACCTCAAGTAATGCACTATGGTAAAGCAGGTACTGGTGAAGTATTAAAAGCAGGTATGTGCTTAACAATCGAACCTATGGTTAATGCTGGTAAACGCCAATGTAAGCTACTTAAAGACAACTGGACAGTTGTAACAAAAGACCGTTCATTGTCTGCACAGTGGGAACATACACTGTTAGTGACTGAAAATGGTGTTGAAATTTTAACGCTCCGATCAGATGATACTATTGACAGGATCATCGAACACTAGGAGCCAGCCCCAGTGGCATTACCCAATAAAGTAAAAAAGTTGCTCAGCCAAGCTGAGCAACTTAGCGATTATCGCGACTGTTCTAGTTATTTTTATAAATGGCTACAGAACGAATTCTCAAAACAACCCGTTAGCAACTTAATTAATGCCCGTGCTGAGTTTATCGACCGCTTATTAATTAAACTGTTTCACGATTACGACCTTGCTCACGAAAGTGATCTTGCCCTGATTGCTGTGGGTGGTTATGGTCGTGGCGAACTACACCCCTATTCCGATATCGACTTTATGTTGCTAGTAAGCGAGCAGCCAAGTGAAGCCGTGTGCGAGAAAATTGGCCAGTTCGTTACCATGCTTTGGGATCTTAATTTAGAAATTGGTCACAGCGTTCGCACTATAGAACAAGCATTAGAACAAAAACGCGAAGATGTGACATTTGCCACCAGCTTACTCGAAAGCCGATTAATTTTCGGTAACCATATCGAATTCGAAAAATTAAAAAATCATTTAATTGATACGCCGATTTGGCGCTCAGACGAATTCTTTTTGGCAAAAGTACAAGAACAAAGTTTACGCCATAAAAAATGCCATGGTACAGCTTATAATCTTGAGCCGAATATCAAAGAAAACCCAGGTGGTTTACGTGATTTACAGACCATTATTTGGGTTGCTAAAAAGCACTTTAGGGCCGAAACATTACAAGAACTTATAAATCACGGCTACCTTACTCACGAAGAATACCAAGAACTGTCTGAATGTTTAGAAAACCTTTGGAACATTCGTTTTGCGCTACACATCGCTGCAGGTCGCTCTGAAAACCGCTTATTGTTCGATCATCAGCCTAACGCCGCTGAAATCCTCGGCTTTGGTAGTGATGGTAAAGCCTCGGTCGAGCGCATGATGAAGCGCTTATTTAGGATTATGAGCCGCGTACGTGAGCTTAACCAAATGCTGCTTTCATACTTTGAACAAAGCATTTTACCGGGTGCTGGTGAGTTACCTGTGATTGAGCTTGACCGTAACTTTGAGCGTATTGGTCATCAAATTCGTGTTAAGAATCCATCGGTGTTCTTCCGCCGTGATCAGCTATTTGTATTGTTCGAGCATATTGCTGATAACCCAGAAATCACCCATATTTACCCAAGTACCATACGTACAATGCGCCAAGTTCGCCGTCGTTTATTGGGTGATTTACAAGATTACGCCGCCTGTCGCGAAGCATTTTTGCGTTTAATCAAACACCCTAACGGTATGGGGCGCGCATTTACGCTGATGCACAAGCACGGTATTATCGCTGCCTACTTACCACAGTGGCGTAATATCTTTGGGCAAATGCAGTTCGATTTATTCCATGCCTACACCGTGGATGAACATACCCATAAACTCATCAACAATATTTATAAGTACTTTGATAAATCAAAAGTCAGCGAATTTCCTTTATGTAGTGAAATTGTCACTCGCATGGACAAGCCTGAGTTACTTTATTTAGCCGGTATTTTCCATGATATTGCTAAAGGTCGTGGTGGCGATCACTCTGAGCTTGGCTCAGTTGATGCAATCGCGTTTGCTAAGCTACACCGCTTCCCAGCCTCAGATGGCAAGCTTATTTCGTGGTTAGTGGCTAATCACTTACTTATGTCGGTTACAGCGCAGCGCAAAGATATTAATGACCCAGATGTGATTAAAGACTTTGCAAGTAAAGTGAAAAATGAGCGTCAGCTTGATTACTTGTACTGCTTAACGTTAGCCGATATTCGCGCAACTAACGATAACCTGTGGAACGATTGGAAAAATACCCTACTACGTGAGCTGTATTTACACACCCAGCGAGCGCTTCGTTTAGGGCTTGAAAACCCAATGGACCAACGTGACCAAATACGTGATAAAAAACAGCAAGCCAAACAGCGCTTACTGAACCACGGTTGTAACGAAGATCAAATCGACTTAATTTGGAGTCGCTTTAAAGCCAATTATTTTACTGCTTTTAGCGAGCAACAGATTTCGTGGCACACAGAGCACTTACTAAGCTGTGACGATTTAAGCCAGCCTAGCGTTGCCGTGTCTAACACCGCAATGCATGGTGGTACACAAGTATTTGCTTATAGCCCTTACTCGGGCAGTTTATTCTCACGTTTAGTTAGTGTGATTGGTTCGAAAAAAGCGCAAATTCAACATGCGCAAGTACTGACCACAAAAGATGGCTACGTGCTATTTAGCTTTGTTATTTTAGAGGTCAATGGTGACCCGATTGCGAGTAACCGTTCGCAAGGCATTAAACGTGCTTTAGATCTTGCAATTAGCGACCCGAAAAAGAAAATTCGCCTTAAAAAGAATCGCTCACAGCGCTTCAAAGACTTTAATATCAAACCAAAAATTGTGCTTAGACCGCATGCCCGTAAAGACCGCAGTTTAATTGAAATTCAGGCGGTGGATATTCCGGGTCTATTAACAAAAATTGCGGAAGTATTTCAAGCGCACTTATTACATATTCATGCCGCACGGATCACCACAGTTGGTGAACGTGCAGAAGATTTCTTCGTGGTATCAAATAACGAATACCAAGCATTAACAGACGAAGAACAGGCTAAAATTCATCAAGCATTGCGTAAAAAACTCAACGCAGAAACCGAATAAGAGGATCTTATGTCAGATTTAAAAACCATGATCGAAAACGCCTGGGACAACCGCGATAGCATCAGCCCAAGCACGGTATCAAGTGAAGTAAAACAAGCTATTATCGACGCGCTTGAATTACTTGATAGCGGCGCTGCCCGTGTTGCTGAAAAAATCAGTGGTGAGTGGGTTGTGCATCAATGGTTAAAAAAAGCGGTGCTATTGTCTTTCCGTATTCGTGATAACCAACCAATGAGCGATGGTGTTAATCAGTTTTACGACAAAGTACCACTTAAATTTAGCGACTATACACCAGAGCAATTCCAACAAGGCGGCATGCGTGTTGTGCCTAATGCTGTGGCACGTAAAGGCAGCTTCGTAGGTAAAAACGTGGTGCTTATGCCATCTTATGTCAACATTGGCGCCTACGTTGATGAAGGTACAATGGTTGATACATGGGCAACGGTTGGCTCATGTGCACAAATTGGCAAAAACGTTCACTTATCTGGCGGTGTAGGCATTGGTGGTGTACTTGAGCCACTACAAGCTAACCCAACTATTATTGAAGACAACTGCTTCATTGGCGCACGTTCTGAAATTGTTGAAGGCGTGGTAGTTGAAGAAGGCGCCGTTATCTCGATGGGCGTTTATATCAGCCAAAGCACACGTATCTATGACCGTGAAACTGGCGAAATCCATTACGGCCGAGTACCAGCCGGTGCGGTTGTTGTTCCTGGTTCTTTACCGTCAAAAGATGGTTCGCACAGCCTATATGCTGCCATCATCGTGAAAAAAGTGGATCAGCAAACTCGCGAAAAAGTAGGTATTAACGCCCTACTTCGCTCGATTGATGAATAATAAAGCGGAGCTTTAAGCTGTCAGCCGTCAGCTGTCAGCTGTAAGCTGTAAGTTTAAAAATTCAAGAAGCGCGATGCTAACTAGTTTCGCGCTTTTTTGTACTTAGAGCTTAAAACTTAGGGTTTAAGGCTTTTAACTTAAAGCGCCTCAGCTAAATTGTTACATCTTATTTCAAATACACACTTTATCGCGAATTAACGGCTATTCAGCGTTACTTCTGACATACATTTCATTTACCTCACTGGCACTTTTTTTACATCGCACTACAATGCACACAAACTGATTTTGGAACACACACAATGAACCTGACACGTAGTTCGCTGAAAAACCCTGCGAGTGTTATTGTCATCTTGGTGTTGATTATGTTGTTTGGCATGTTGAGTATTTTTAAGCTGCCAATTCAGCTCACACCAGATATCGAGCAACCGCAGATCACTATTTTCTCTGGCTGGCGCCAAGCTGCACCTGAAGAGATTGAATCGGTGATCATTGAGCCGCTCGAGAACGCAGTAAAAAACACCCCGGGTGCCTTAGAGGTTAATACTTACATTAACCGTGGCAATGGCTCGATCACGTTGACTTTTGCTGTTGGGCAAAACATGCAACAGGCCATGCTTGATGTGTTAACTAGCCTAAACCAAGCGCCGCCCCTGCCGTTAGATGCATTTGATCCTGTGGTATTTGCTGGCGGTAATAATGGGGAAGCCGCTGCAACGTTACTGGTCACCCCAAAAGATTTTAATAGCGACAGCCTTGATTTAGACATGGCGCAGTTCCAAAAACAAATCGATGAATTTGTTGAGCCCCGTTTGGCACGTATTCCTGGTGTTGCCCGCGTTGATTTAGCCAGTGAGCGACCAAAAGAGTTACGTATCACCTTTGACCCCCACAAAGCCGCCGCACTTGGCGTCAGCCTTGACCAAATCAGTAACGTATTAGCCAGCTCACGCGATACCTCTGGTGGCCTTGCTAATGTTGGCCGTCGTCAATATACCGTACGCTTTACGGGGCAATATGATTTATCAAGCATGGCACAAATGCGCGTTGGTTATTCAGGCGATAGACCCATTTACCTTGGCGATATCGCAAGTGTAGAGCGCACTTTCTCTGACCGTTTAGGGATGAGTGGTCGAAATGGTAAACCCGCATATTACATTCGTATTTCTCGCGCTAACGAAGCCAATACCGTTGCCCTACTCGACGAAATTAACCTTGCCATTAAAGAGCTAAACGAAGGGCCGCTGGCTGAAAATGGTTTATCGATTGAATTAAGTTTTGATGCCTCAGTGCATATTCGTAATGCTTTGTCGTTGGTTAAAAGTAACTTAGGCTTGGGTGTTTTGCTGTCGTGTTTAATCTTATGGCTGTTCTTTAGGGGCTTAAAGGCCACGTTTGTGATTGCAGCGACAATTCCTGTCTCTTTGTTAGTCGCGTTTTTAACGTTGAATATTTTTGACCGCAGCTTAAATGTTATTTCACTAGCAGGCCTTGCCTTTGCGGTTGGCTTAGTACTTGATGCCGCCATCATAGTGCAAGAAAACATCGCAAGGCTCAGAAGTGAAGGCTTTGATACGAAGAAAGCCGCGCTAAAAGGCGCAGCTCAAGTAACAGGCGCTTTATTTGCCTCAACCACCACCAGCGTTGCTATCTTCTTGCCAATTTTATTTATGGCAGGTATTGAGGGGCAGTTATTCTCTGACTTGGCGCTCACCTTATCAATTGCTGTAATTGCCTCTATGATTTGCGCAATTACACTAATCCCGTTAGCTAACCATTTTTGGCCAGACAAAGAACTCAAAGCGGATCCTTATCGTGAATATTGGCAGAAGCTGACTAACTTCATCATGGCGCTTACCAATACCCGCGTTAAACAAATAGTATGGATAGTGTCGTTATTAGGTGGCTCACTCGTCGCGACCATGACCATGCTCCCGAAAACTGATTTTATGCCGCGCGCACCAACCGATGGCTTTTTCTTTAACTTGAACACCCCGCCTGGCGGCAATGTGCAGTTTATGGAAGAAGAGCTGCTGATGCGTATTAAAAAGCGTTTAATGCCTTACTACACAGGTGAAAAAGAGCCGGGGATTAAAGATTTTAACTTTTATGCTTTTGGTTCGAATGCTGGCGGTTTTATTTATTCTGCCGATCCGCAACGTGTTGAAGAACTAATGAAGGTTGCCCGAGAAGAAATCTTCATTGATTTACCCGACACCCAAGTATTCTTCTTTCGAGGGTCGATGATCCAAGTTGCTAATGGCGGTGATGGTCGTAATATCAATATCGATTTAACGGGTCCGAATATGGACGAGCTAATAGCCGGTGCTAATGTGGCGCTGCAAGCTGTCACCGAAGCAATGCCGAATGCCACTGCAAGGCCACAACCACGACTCGATATGGCAGAGCCAGAACTTAGGCTCACACCCAATGACCGTCGTATAACCCAAGCAGGGCTAACTCGTCGTGATGTATCTCAAGCAGTGCAAGCCTATACAGGTGGGTTATTTGTTAATGAATACTTTGATGGCAACGAACGCATGAACGTAATTTTGCGCGGTATACCGTGGCAAACTCCAGAGGAGCTTAAAGCACTGCCCATTGTGACCCCACAATCAGGTGTTCAAACCTTAGGCGAACTTGCCAATATTGAACGCACCGTGGGGCCAACCCAGCTTAGACGTGTTAATGGCCGTCGTACCGTGAGTATTGTTGTCACTCCACCAGCAGATATGAGCTTACAACAAGCGCAAACTATTCTTTCAGAGCAAGTTATGCCAAAAGTTCGTGCAAGCTTGCCCGACAGCTCTGGTGCGATTTTGGCGGGTAACGCACAAAAGATGAATTCGGCCATGCAAGAAATGACAATCAACTTTATCTTGGCTCTGTTTATTTTATTCTTGCTAATGACCGCATTGTTTAAGTCAGCCAAAGACAGCGCGTTAGTTTTACTGGTCATGCCATTGGCAATTGCAGGCGGTGTCCTGGCCCTATTCGTACTTAACTTATTTACCTTCCAATCGCTCGACTTACTGACCATGATTGGCTTTATTATCTTGCTGGGTCTGGTGGTAAATAATGCCATTTTGTTGGTTGACCAAACCCGTGTTGCGATGGCCGCAGGACTCAGTCGAGATGACGCCGTTCGTCAAGCTGTACTGCTGCGCGCAAGACCAGTTTACTTAAGTACCTTAACCAGCTTATTTGGCATGCTGCCACTGATGCTAATGCCGGGGGTAGGTTCAGAAATTTACCGTGGCCTTGCCACTGTGATTGTTGGCGGCATGGCTATTAGTGCCCTATTCACCCTGATATTAATGCCAAGTTTATTGCAACTTGGCAGACAACTACCGCCCGTTAATAACAAACAGCAACCAGAAAAAACGCCTTTAAGCTTGGTATCGAATCAATGAGTATTAAAACAATGAACACACCTTTTCGTAAATTAACCGCTCGCTTTTGTGCGCTATTCAGTCTTATCGCATTTAACGCCTTTGCAGTCGTGCCGGTTACGGTAGAAACCGTTACACAAGCTCCACTGACAAGCGAAATTGAAGTTAGCGGCACTCTGTATGGCAAAGATGATGTAACCCTAACAGCGGGTGTTAGCGGCCGTTTATTATATGTTGTTGAGCCAGGCACTCTGGTTAAAAGTGGCGATACCCTAGTTCGTATGGACACCTTACCGCTTGAACTTGAAAAAGCACGCCAGCAAGAAATGCTCAATCGCGCCAAAATAAACTTACGTTTATATCAACAAGAACTTGCTCGTTTACAAAAACTTGCTAAAGCAAGCAGTGCAGCAGCAAGCCAAGTCGATGATATGCAAAATAAGCATGACCTTGCGTTATCTGATATCGCACTGGCTAAGGTTGAATTAAAAGTAATAGACGATCAGCTTTCGCGTGCAACCGTTCGCGCTCCATTTGATGGCGTGATCAGCGAGCGTTTTAAACGCGCTGGTCGCGAAATAAATCGCGCAGATGAACTGATCACTCTGCTCGATATTAATAACTTAGAAGTGCGTTTGTATGTACCTGTTAAATACTTAAAGTTTTTACACAAAGGCATAGAGTTACCAATTAAAGCTGGCGACTTATCAGCCCCTGATATGACAACAGCCACCGTAACAGCGGTGATCCCATCAACCGATCCGCGTTCACAAACCGTAGAAGTACGTGCTTTACTAGCAAATGATGCTGAGCAAACATGGGCAATTGGCCAACTGGTTGATGTAGCCGTGCCACTAAAAAGCAAAGGGGATGTACTACTGGTGAATCGCGATGCGCTGATCTTACGCAAAAAAGGCACCCATATCGTCAAAATCGACAACGACAACAAAGCCCTGCAAATTCCCGTAAAAGTCGGTAATGGTAAAGACAAGCTTGTTGAAGTCACCCCGACTTCTAACATCACTTTAAATGCGGGCGATAAAGTGGCAGTACGCGGCGCCGAGCAACTACAAACCGGGCAAGAAGTCGAAGTTCAGGTAAAGCAATAACTGCAAGGCTTGAGATGACTGCCAGCTATTAAATATTTTAAGAGCTGGCAGTTATGATAAAGGGTAGTAATGATTATTAAGAGTTGCGCTTGTTTTTGACTTTCTAGGAAGCAAAAAAGCAAGATCAGGGCCCTTCGACTTCCTTACTATCCTGAGTACCTAATTTAATTCCGATGACAGTACCAACAATCGCAAAGGCTATACTCAAAGGCACTTCTACAAACCATAAAGGTGGGATAAATAACGTTTGTAATAGTATCGATACAATTACTGTTTCCACTATAAAGCTCAGTAAATATACACTTAGGGCATAATTCCAAGCTTTTACAACATTGCGCTTAGCCATAACGGTATAAATAGCTGCGCTCAATAAATAAGATGGTAATAACTGGTATGTAAAATATTTACCGAATGAGAGTGAAGCTAAGTTATCACTTCCAATTATTAGAGTGATAAAGGTACTTAATACGGTATTCAAAACCAGCATGACTAAAGTGTATTTTACTATCCTTAAACTGTTCAATTTGTCTCCATATGTTATGTCACAATTATGATTTAGAAATGACCAACTAGATACACTAACGCAGAACTAAGTTTACAGCTACGATTCGCGTTTAAAATACTCGCCTTATAATGCTTTAAAATAGTGAATCATTCTAATAACCTCTTTTATTTTATAGCAATAAAGAGGTTCCCAGCGAAAGCTTAGTGGCAAACACCACCAAAGCATTGAACCTGTGTAAAATTTTGTCTCTTGCTTACTAAATTTAAACTTACATCCTTTGAGGGCTGAACCAAATTTTAAGCTTTTTGGCCTTCCACCTGTTGTAAGTGCTTCATTTGCTTGAGAGATAGATAGCATATCTACTTCTAAGTCAATATAACCATGGCTACAGCCAACCTTTCCTACTTTTATTGAAATAGGATCAGAGTTTTCAATATGCTCGATTACTATGTCATCTAATATAAATTTCATAATTCTTTTATATATGTTACGTGCCTTATAATCAGTGCCTTGTAAGTAAAACTACAGAACCCAAACTAATCGCGCGATTTAATTATTTCGACCATTTATGCTTTTTAATAGAATTCCCCTATCACTTTATTTTAGAGCTCAGCCATGAATACACTAACAGCAAATGATGCAAAACGTAATTTTGGTGAACTACATTTAAACGCTCAACGTGAGCCTATTAAAATTAGTAAAAACAACGAGGACGTCGTAGTGGTCATGTCTATAAGGGATTATGAAGAATTAGAAGCTATGAAAGTCGACTATATTAAGCATTGCTTTGAAAACGCAACAAGAGACTTAGCTCAAGGTAATGTAGTTGATGGTAAAGACTTCTTGGATACTTTATAAAACACTTTGCAAAAGATAAGTTACAAAAAATCCAGAAATTGGGCGTAGCTGTAATGACATTTATCCAAATGGTTTTTACTTTCCTATTGGTAAACACACTGCTTATTTTATTAAAGAAGATGGTTTTATAATGATTGTTGCCGTACTAAACCAATCTCAGCTTCCTGAAAACCACTTATAATTGCACCACCTTCCACAAAGCCAACACCTCTCACTGCAAACAGCCAAACCCTTTTAATAAAATTTCTTGAGTATTCGCGCCGCTTTGGTTTTTATGTTGAATGATCAAACGTGAATCTTGGCTAGTAAAGGTAAAGGCTCCGAGCCAAGGTAGCTGGGCTATAGGTTGCATGTGGTAAAAACCATTGGCATCAAAGCATATAAATGAGAACTCATGATGTACCGGTGCAAATACGCCATAATCAGCGGTAAATACAGCAATGTTGTCTTGCAGCATAAAATGTTTCGCTTGCGTGCCCGCTACTAAATACCAAAAGCATATTGCAGTCATTATCACCACTTGTAAGCCGCCGAGTAAAAAGACTGAAAATTTAACAATACGGGTCGATTTACTGGCTTCCATATAAAGGCGCTTTGCTTTTAATAATAACCAAAGCCCAATGGCAACCATAGTGAGCTTTACAATCATCAGTACTACACCTATTTGATACATCAGCTTAGGGCTGTGCCATTGAATGCCAAATGTTTGCGGGATAAACAAACTATCAATTAAGGGCAGTAAAATGAGTAGGAATGGCAGAATAAGCGCTTTGTTTTTCATTATTTTCTTTTCTCGTGTTCTCACAAAGATAAGAGTTCAATGTTAATTCTTGGACTCTAAAAAAGCAAAAAGGCGCAACCTGAGGTTACGCCTTTTATCGTTCTGGGCAGAACTTAAAATTTACAGTGCAGCGAATACATCGTCTGTTTTTACTTTAGCAACTTCATAAATATTTATTTATGTAATGGTTGCTAGTTTTGCTTCATTGCTTGCCTAGCAGCTTTATACAAACGCCCAATAGTTACACTGAATACCCAACGAATAAAGCTCTCTGTGAATTTTATTGGGATACTTACGCCTTTACCTGCAAAAGCCAGCATACATGCTAACAAACCTCTAAGGGGTTCTGTTTGCTCTGTTTTTATCTTAGCTATATCAGCCAGAGTACGAGCCATAACATCATAAACAGTGGCAACAGGAACTAATGTAGCTTGTAAACTAGCGACGATACCTGACGCTCCGCCATCAACCAATATTGTCATTAATGCAGCTGCTATTTTATCAGCCCAATGTGTTGAGTATGTAGTCTGAAGGCGATGGTTATAATTGAGTATTACACGCTGGCTTATAGAGGTTGATGATTGCACATCTAAATTCTCCCAACGATTATGATCTGCTGTATTTATATATCCAGGCCCATTCGGCATTCCATGTGCTGCGAAACTAATTCCTTGAGCTCGTGATAATATATATTCTCGTCCATTTAACGGAGCATGGTAAAAAGGCCAAACAGGTACCTTAGGAACAGGGTCATTTCCATGAACACAACGGTAAGTCTTTTCAATTCTTGAATGATTATTTATTACAAAATCTTTTTTGCCAACTCGCGGAGCACCAAAGGTATATACGTAAACTGTTTTATCAAATTCTGTACTTATCCAGTCAGCAGCTAATGTCGCTAAGGCTCCACCCAAGCTATGTCCAACACAATGAACAACCCCACCTTTTTTGTCTCTTACACCAGGTTGGTTAAAAAAATCAAAAAGACTAGGTCTTATAGAAGCAAAACTACGCTGAAAACCAGTGTGAACAGCATTCCCATTATCACTATTCGTACTATGGGCTGTTGCATCAGTAACCCAGTCAGCTAAGGCATCAGTCCCTCTAAAAGCAACTACATAATCATTTTTATGTATCATACTACTAGCCTTTCCTTGACCAATAAGTGCGAAGCCTGTTTCTTTACGCCAGAAAAATCCCCCAGAAGTCCCCTTGTGTACTCCGTTTGATAGGTCAAAGCTGAAGTGTTTATCGATATCTTGGTTAACTGCTAGTCGAGCCCCTTTTGATAAGCCATTTTTAATAGAGTATGAGGCTAGTGCTAGGCTAGATGCCATCCTGGGTGAAATTGCGTGCATAATGTTTCCTTACATTAAAATTGAAATTAAAAATTAAAAATTAATCAATATCTGCATAAGTAGATATCTCTTGATTATTATAAAAAGATGTTATGAGGCTATCTTCGAAATAGCATATAGATAAAACGACTTGAGAGCGCATACCACCATAACTTCTTGTATCAACTTCATGGTGTATTTCTTTATTTTGTAGATCTGCATTTAATCTTAATAACAAATCACTTAACGGCTTAACTGGTTCCCACACCTTACTCGTATACCATAGTTGATATAACTTATCGTCGCGCTCAACATAAATCGCTTGTAATACTGGCATGTTCTGTCCAAAGATACTGCCTGGCTTACGAGATTTGATTACCATTTTTGTAAACGAAAACTCACCATTTTCATTTGTAAATGTATGCTCTAGTTGTTCTTTACCATCTTTGTACCCATCATATGCTAGGCTTCTTGCTACTTGCACACCTGATAATGGCTTACCCCCATCAGTTATTCGACCTGATACCTCCGGCGACATTTCTACAGTATGCAATTTAAATCGACCAAACATAGCTTGTACCTCAAGTGGCTTTAATAAAAGTAAAAGATAAAGGCAAATATAAGCTGATAATATGATATGGCGTAAAAAATAAAAGCTCTGGGTTTGAGTGCTTTCTATAACCTTAGAGGAATAAACGATAAACCACCTTCCCTAGTATTTACCTATATGAGGTTCATGCTAGCCTTTTTATGAAGTCCCTTCAAGTACGGTGCTGAAATCAGAACTAAAAAAGCAAAAAGGCGCAACCTGAGGTTACGCCTTTTATCGTTCTGGGCAGAACTTAAAATTACAGTGCAGCGAATACATCGTCTGTTTTAGCAGCACAGATAAAATCATTTTTGTGTAACCCTTTGATAGAGTGGCTCCACCAAGTAACAGTTACTTTGCCCCACTCGGTTAACAGACCTGGGTGGTGACCTTCTTCTTCAGCCATATCGCCCACTTTATTAGTGAACTCAAGTGCTTGCTTGAAGTTTTTAAACTTGTAAACACGCTCTAATTGCATAATGCCGTCGCGCACTTCAGGAACCCAGTCTGGGATCATTTTGATCAATTCTGCTAATTCAGCATCAGATACTTTAGGCGCATCCGCACGACACGCTTCACACTTTTGTGTGCTTAATGAAGACATTATAAATCCTTAACTTGCTAATTTTTCTTTAGGAGGAAACTTTGGCTCATGTAGCCCTAATTCTTTTGCTTTACTCACCAGCGACATGATATCCATTTGTGAAATATCAAATAAGTCATTGATTGAGTTAATGGTGTAGTACACAGGCTGCATAATATCAATACGATAAGGTGTACGTAATACATCAAGCACGTTCATCGTATTGATTTCTGGCTTATCTGAGTACACGTATTGTGTTTCGCCTGGGCTTGATAAAATACCACCACCATAAATACGCAGACCTTGTTCGGTTTGCATTAAACCAAACTCAACAGTAAACCAGTAAAGGCGTGCTAAATAAACACGATCTTTCTTTTCAGCGGCATAACCTAACTGACCATATTTGTGTGTAAACTCAGCAAATGCTGGGTTGGTAAGCATCGCACAATGACCAAAAATCTCGTGGAAGATATCAGGCTCTTGTAAGTAGTCAAACTCTTCACGGCTGCGAATAAAAGTCGCTACTGGGAACTGCTTGTTTGCTAGTAATCGAAAGAACTCATCAAAATCGATCAATGCCGGAACAGGCGCAACTTGCCAGCCCGTTGTTTCGAGTAACACTTCGTTGAGTTCACTAAGTTGTGGAATACGATCTGTTGGTAAATTAATTTTCTTAAGACCTGCTAAATATTCATCACAGGCTTTACCTTCTATGCAAGCGAGTTGGCGAGCAACTAGCTCAGACCATATTTTATTTTCTTCTTCGCTCCAATGGATAACCCCATTTTCATCAGGTTGCTTGGAGGTGTAATTACTTGCTTTAGCCATAATAACCTTCTTCGTTAAATCTTGATCAGCATTGATCAGAATCTCATTAACTTGTTAAGCCGATACTATGTAAAAGTAAGCGAAATTTTAATAGTTAAGGCTGTTTCTAAGGTTTGCAGAAATAGCCTTAACGTAAATTTAAAATTACACTAGAAGATCGAAAAGTTTACACGCCACATTTTTAAAGGGGTAAAAGCAAGCGCAACCGTAAACTTAAAACTACAACCTAGCCAATGAATGTAAATGCAGTTTTAAGATCGTTAATAATATCGTTAACATCCTCAAGACCAACTGATAATCGAATTAAGCCATCACTGATCCCTGCAGCTGCTCTTTCTTCAGGTGTATAAGGCGAATGTGTCATCGATGCAGGATGTTGAATGAGGGTTTCAGCATCCCCTAAACTCACAGCAAGGGTACAAAGCTGAGTGTTATTTATAAATGTTTCGCCATCTTCAAGGCTGCCTTTTATTTCAAAGGCAATAACACCACCAGCGGCTTTCATTTGTGAACCAATAAATTGATGACCCGGATGTGATTTAAGCCCAGGGTAATAAACTTGGCTAACTAACGGGTGTTGCTCTAAATATTCAGCAACTACTTGGGCACTTGCACAGTGGCGCTCCATGCGTACAGCAAGGGTTTTTAAACCGCGATTAATTAACCATGCATCATGAGGACTAATCGTTGCACCAATATCTTTTAGCACCGTCATTTTTATCAGGTTGATATGCTCCTCTGTGCCGCACAAAAGTCCTGCCACCACATCACCATGGCCATTTAGGTATTTAGTTGCGCTATGTACCACAATATCAATGCCAAACGAGGTAGGTTGCTGGAGCAGAGGCGTTAAGAAAGTATTGTCGATAACGCTTATCAGTTGATGCTGCTTGGCAACATCAGCAATTAAACTTAGATCAAGCACCGCCATGGTCGGATTAATTGGCGTTTCAGCAAAAATCATTTTTGAATTGGCTTTAACCGCGCCGCGAATTTCAGCCTCGTTGGTCATATCAACAAAAGTAACTTCGATACCAAAGCGCGGCAACATGTGAGCAAAAAATGCAAAAGTACAGCCGTATAACGCGCTTGATGCGACTAGGTGGTCACCTTGTTGTAAAAAGCTAAGCACAGACGCAGACACCGCACCCATACCCGTTGCTGTAGCAGCCGCTGCTTCACAGTTTTCTAATTGAGCCACTTTTTGTTCTAGCTCTTGGGTTGTCGGATTACCCAAACGGGTATAAATAAAGCCCTGCTCTTCACCGGCAAATCGGGCTGCACCTTGGGCTGCATTAGCAAAAGAGAAGGTAGAGGTTTGATAAAGTGGCGCACTCAGTGCGCCATGTGGGTCATTCGGTTTTTCTGGACCATGAATACATTGTGTATGTAAGTGATGCTTAGTCATTGTGTGTTCTCGTTTTTATTATCAGTACTTCATACTCATAAATAAAACGTAGATACCCACAATGCACAAGCATGCCGGATGCTCAGATGGCTAAATATCACTCAGCTGTTTTTATTAACTGTACACAAAAGTTGTCATTTTGTATTTTCGGTCTCTTTGTCGCTCGTACGTGAGGCAATTTTACGGGCAATACTATTGGCGGTTTCTTTTAGCAAGCTGCGCTTATGCTCTAAGCGAGGTAACGGGCGACTAAGCTCCATCGCTTTATACCCTATACGCGCAGTAAAAATACCTGCACTTAGCCCTTGCGCTGCACGGCCCGACAATTTCCCCAGTAATTCAGCGCTTAGTGCCGTTGCTGCTAAATCTGAGACTAACTCTGCACTACCAACAAACAGTACTTGTTTCACTAATAAGCGGTACAATTTAATACGGCTTGCATAACCAAAACCAATACCGTAAATACGGCCAATTTGCTCAATGAGCTTAGTGCCACGCCATAGCACCGCCATCATATCAACTAAAGCCAACGGGCTTAGCGCAACCAATAAACCAGACTCAGTGGCAAAACGGTTAATCAGTTTTTTCGCTTGCTGATCTTGGCTGACCAATAAGCTATCGGCGTATAAGGTCATGATTTCTTTATCGGTATGGTGACTTGCTATTTGTTGCTTAAACTCTTCAAACCCTGTAAGCGTTTGATGTTTATTAAGCTTTTCAAGCCACGGCAGTGCTTCTCCTACTTGCTCGCTATTGAGTAAACGGTCGGCTTCGGTTCGATGTAATTGATTGCGCTTTAAACTTCTTAGCATGCGGTACTCGCGCCAAATAACACGGGCAATCAGTAGCACACCACTGAGAACAGCCGTTAAATACACCGATCCTAAAATAATTGATTGCTGGAACGTCACAAACAATGACATCGCAAACTCAAGTAGCACTAAAATTAAAAAGCTAACAACAAACACCCCTTTTAGGGTTTGCCATTTCGACTTTTTATACACGGGCTCAAGCTCAATGCTATCTTGCTGATCTTCTTCAGTGTCGATAAATTCGGCGTTTTCTATCACTTTAGCAACAGTTAACTCCTTCGCTGGCGCTTCATTACTTGCAGAGCTTGAAATACGGCGACCAGCCTGAAAGTTCATCTCCTTTGGTTGCTCACTCATGTTAGTTTATCTCCTATCAGGTACTGCATGACATGATCTAAACGAATATGCTTTAACCGTTTATCAGGGCATGGCAGTGGCGAAAACGATAAGAACTCAAAGCCCTGTTTTGGCCACTCTTGTTTGTTGAGAAGGCGTGACGGTGGCTGCGGTGGTAAATACGTTAGCCATTCTTGCTCGCCTAGAGGCTTGCCATAAATACAAGCTAACTGTTGGCCTTTTTCAGCCACTTGGCGTGGCTCTGTTGCGCAGATAGATGACATTGCCATGGTTTCGATTTGCACGCCTTCGAACTTTAAATGATTCGATTGGTCATGCACGATTGAATCAAGCAATAGCGCTAAATCTTTATGATATTGCGCACTAATATGATCTGACTTATTGGCCGCAAACAGTAGCTTGTCGATGTTTGGTTTAAACAAACGTTTAAAGAAGCTTGCTTCACCATAATTAAAATGGGCCAACAATTGGTTAATAACACGGCTTTGCTCATGCAGGGTTTCGCTGCCTTCATTCAAAGCACTGAGCACATCCACTAGCACAATTTGTCGGTCAAAATGACGAAAATGCTGCTCGTAAAAAGGTTTTACAACCTCTTTTACATAGGCTTTATAGCGCTTTTTAAGATGCGCTAGATTCGACCCTTCGGTTATTTCATCTGGCACATGCGCAACAGGGAAAAACTGCAGTAGCGGCGCTCCTTTAAGCTCCCCTGGCATCAGCATGCGACCTGGTTGTAACATGGCAAGCTTGGTGTCTTTTTTAAGGCCGACCAATAACTGTTGATAAAGCGCAGCAACATCAGCAAGTTGGCTCTCATCAACACTGGCTGATAGATCAAGTTCAGCAAGGGCGGTTAAAAATGGCTTCGCTTTTTCGTTGCGTGCTGTTTGTTGCAAGAGTGAGTATTGTGACTCACACCAATCAGCAAATGATTGCTCTAGCATTGGCAAATCAAGTAGCCATTCACCTGGGTAATCAATAATGTCTAAATAGAGCGTTGACTGCGGTGCAAAGTGACCGCGTAGTCCCGAATTAATTTGGTACTTAATTGCCAAACGTAGCGTATTTATACGCTCGGTAGAGGCAGGCCATGCGGGCTCACCTTCAACAGGTAATAACGCTGATAATGCATTTGTGTATTCAAATGTCGGTATTGTCAGTGCTTGCTGCGGCACTATTTTTGTGGCGATATGACGCTTTTCGCGCATCACATCAAAAAAAGGTAAGTTTTTATCGTCAGCTTGGCTGGTTAAATGTTTAACCAAGGCGGTAATAAAAGCGGTTTTGCCGCTGCCACTTAAGCCTGTAACGGCTAACTTCACGTGTTGATCTAAACTACGGTGAAGGGCTTTTTCCGCTTTATTTTTTAACGAATTAAAGGTGTTCTTTGCAAATGATTGGCTCATAAAGTGTCTAGCACCTTATTTGCGCTGGGTATCACGAAGCAAACAAGGTGCGTATATATCCTTTAAAGTTTGTTGATTTCACGGCTAACCGTAAATTCTGTTGATGTGACATAGCGTTCCATCTCTTGTAAACGACCATCAACTCGAGCAAGACGATCTTTTAAGTCTTGCAATGCACGGCGAGGTGGTTCCCCTTTTTGCCATACTTTAAATTTTACTTCAAGCGGGTCTTGGTGAATGCTGTCTGTGCTTTTCTCTGTTTTTTCTGTCGGTTTTTTATCTAAAATAAACCAAGCAGCAATGTAAGCAACAACAATAAATTGACCACCTGATAATAACGCTGCCGAAACAACTAAGATACGTACCAGCCAAAGCTCCATGTTAAAGTAATCACTGATACCTGCACATACACCACCTAACTTGCCACGTTCAGGATCTTTATAAAGTTCGCGTTTGATACTCATACTTTACGTCTCCACTGCGGAGCCTCTTGATCAAGTAAGGCTTCTAATGTTTCAACACGCTCTGCCATTTTATCTGCTTTTTGTGCAAGCTCTAATAATTGGCGGTGCTCGTGTTCACTTAAACCTTGGCTCACTTGTTTTTTACTACGGTAATGTAAAATTAGCCAAAGTGGGGCAACAACCACCATAAAAACAATAATCGGTGCCATCAAAACTTCTGCGTCGAACATGGTACTCTCCTGTCAATCCGTTATGTGTTTAAGCATTGGGGGACATGCCCCCATTTATTATTTTTTATCTGCTAGTTTTTTCTTAAGCTCAGCGAGCTCATCATCAATCTTTTCGTCTTGCTGAAGACCAGCAATTTCGTCAGCTAATGATTTTTTACCAAGATCATAAGACTCTATTTGTGATTCTAGACCATCGATCTTAGTTTCGTAACGTTCGAAGCGGTTTAAAGCGTCTTCAACTTTAGAGCTGTCGAGTGCTTTTTTAACTTCAAGACGTGACTCAGCAGAGCGTTGACGTAAGATGATTGCTTTTTGACGCGCTTTTGCATCAGCTAGCTTCTCTTGTAACGTGCTGACTTCTTGCTGTAGTTTCTCGATGTGAGACTCTACATGCTCAAGCTCAATTTCAACCGCTGAGACTGCATCTGCTGACTTTTGCTTTTCAATCAGTGCTGCACGCGCTAAATCATCACGGTCTTTACTTAGTGCTAATTCAGCTTTTTCTTGCCAGTCTGCAACTTGAACTTTTAAAGTTTCAACGCGACGTACTAGCTCTTTTTTCTCAGCAAGTGTTTTTGCTGATGTAGAGCGAACTTCTACTAATGTATCTTCCATCTCTTGGATGATCAGGCGAACCATTTTTTCTGGGTCTTCTGCTTTATCTAAGATGGCATTGATATTAGAATTAACGATGTCTGCAAAACGTGAAAAAATTCCCATAACATTTACCTCTTTGGTGTTTTAACTTAATCAGTTGGTATATCTAGTATCAATATGCTTGCCAACTTTTATAAACTTAGAATAACTTAATATATTCAAACAGTTAAACTAAATTTATAAATTTCTTTAGTTCTAATAGATAATGAAATACACTAGATCTTAGTAAAAATGACTAAGAGTTAGGGAATATGAGCCAATTTCGCCAACAGGATAATTTACTCGGCCAATCTGACAGTTTTTTAAGTGTACTTGATCAAGTTTCGCAACTAGCTAGTTTAGAAAAGCCGGTCCTTATTATTGGTGAGCGCGGTACGGGTAAAGAACTCATTGCTGCCCGTTTGCACTTCTTATCTAAGCGTTGGGATCAAAACTATATAAAGCTTAACTGTGCAGCGCTTAACGAAAACCTGCTCGAAAGTGAATTATTTGGTCATGAAAGTGGCGCATTCACCGGTGCCAGTAAACGCCACGAAGGCCGCTTTGAGCGTGCTAATGGCGGTACGCTATTCCTTGATGAATTAGCCAACACCTCGGCGATGGTACAAGAAAAACTACTACGCGTTATTGAATACGGCGAGTTTGAACGCGTTGGTGGTAAGCAAACCGTTAAAGTCGATACCCGTTTAGTCTGTGCGACCAATGAAGATTTACCAACCCTAGCTGAGCAAGGCGAATTTAGAAGCGACTTACTCGACCGCCTCGCTTTTGATGTTATTACCCTGCCCCCGCTGCGTGAACGCCAAGAAGATATCATGTTATTGGCAGAACAATTTGCAATTAACATGGCTCGCGACCTTGAGTGGGAGCTATTTAGTGGCTTTACGCGTAGCGCCATCGAAACGCTACAATCTTATGAGTGGCCGGGTAATATTCGTGAATTAAAGAATGTGGTTGAACGTAGCTTATATCGTCATGGTAACGAACATATTCCCGTTCACCAGATTATTTTAGATCCATTTGCGAGTAAATTTAGACCTAAACAGCGCGTTAAAGCTGCCGTTAGCAGTGCCCCTGTTGCAAACGTCGAAGCTGCGCCTATCGCCACGACACAAAATCAAGACGTTGTGACACTCAATAAGCCCGACATTCAATTTCCTTGTAATTTAAAGCAGCTATCTAACGACTTTGAAATTGATGTCATTAAAAAAGCGCTTGAACATAGCCAATTTAACCAAAAGAAAACTGCAGAACACTTAGAATTAACGTATCATCAATTACGTGGCTATTTGAAAAAATACAATTTATTAGATCAGCAGCAATAGTTAGAGGCTAATCAGGTGTTTAAACCGTTACTTGCTTTGTCTTTGGTGTGCTTAGTAGGCTGCCTAGATAACGAAGAAAAAACCACAGAACAAAAAAACCAGGGCTTAGTCTATTGCGCTGAAGCAAACCCTGTGTCGTTTAATCCACAAGTGACAACGACAGGTTCGACTATCGATATTATCGCCAATCAGCTTTATGATCGCCTGTTAAGTATTGATCCGGTGTCTGCCGAGTTTAAAGCAGAGCTGGCAACTGATTGGAAAATTAGCCCTGACGGCAAAGCAATTACCTTTACCCTGCGTAAAGGGGTTAAATTTCATACCACAAAATACTTTACCCCAAGCCGTGATTTTAACGCTGATGATGTAATTTTTACTTTCAGCCGCTTATTTGACGTTTATAACCCTTACCACTTTGTTGGCGATGCCAGTTACCCTTATTTTCAAAGTGTGGGTATTGATCAGCTTATTCGTCGTATTGTGCGTGTTTCTGATTACCAAGTACGGTTTGAGCTTTATAATGCTGAAAGCAGCTTTTTAGCAAACCTTGCAACCGATTTTGCCGTGGTGTTATCGGAAGAATACGCCATGCAGCTTAAAGAGCGAAACCAAGAAAACTTATTTGACCAATACCCTGTGGGTACTGGCCCTTATGTATATAAAGAATATCGTCGAGACCGCTTAATTCGCTATTATCGCAACCCTGACTACTGGAAACATCCTGTAGCACTTGAACAACTGGTGTATGACATTACGCCAAACGGCACCACTCGCGTTGCGAAAATGCTCACTAAAGAGTGTGATGTGACTGCGCACCCAAGCAGCGCGCAGCTAAGTATTTTATCGCAACGTGAAGACATAAAAGTTCAAAAAGAGCAAAACTTAAATATTGGTTACTGGGCCTTTAATACTGAGCGCCCGCCTTTTGATGATGTACGTGTACGCCAAGCACTCGCCAGCGCCATTGATGTCGATAAAATCATGCAAGCGGTGTATTACGGTAACGGCATTAAAGCGCAGTCATTACTGCCTCCGGCTTCGTGGGCATTTGAAGCGCAAAAAGCCATGCCTGAATTTAACCCAGCTCTTGCCAAAACCTTGCTCGCAGAAGCTGGCTACAAAAATGGCTTTGATATGAATATTTGGGCTATGCCGGTAAGCCGTATTTATAATCCAAACGCCCGTAAAATGGCTGAGCTGATGCAAAGTGATTTACGCAAGATTGGTGTAAACGTTAATATCGTCGAGTATGAGTGGAACACCTTTTTACAACGCGTTGGTGAGCATAGACACGATAGTGTGTTACTTGGTTGGGCTGCTGATACGCCAGATCCTGATAATTTTATGAGCCCATTGTTAAGTTGCACCGCAACATTTAGTGGTAAAAACCCTGCCAATTGGTGTCATCCTGAATTTGATTTATTACTTACTCAAGCCCTCGACACCACAGATCTTGAAAAACGAAAACAATACTACAATCAGGCACAGCGGATCATAGTGCAAGAGCTGCCTATTTTGCCGATAGCCCATGGTATGCGCTTTCAAGCAGCAAGTAGTGACGTAAAAGGTATAAATTTAAGCCCATTCGGCGGCATTTCACTAGCTAACGCGAGGAAAGAATAATGATCCTTGATTATATTCTTCGTCGTCTAGCGTTGTTAATGTTTATGATGCTGACGCTGAGTATTTTTACCTTTTCATTGAGCTTTATGTTCCCGGGTGATGCGCTAACTAACTTAAGCGGTATTACTAATAGTACGTTCTCGCAAACCAGTGTGTTAGAGGAAAAGTTTCACTTTACCGACAACTACGTGGTGCAATACTTTGCCTTTTTAGAACGCATTATTCAGGGGGATTGGGGAATTTCTTTTGCATCTGGTGAGAGTGTATTTCAACATATAAAAGACTTATTTCCAGCAACACTCGAATTGAGTCTTTATGCGCTCATTGTATCCGTCATAGTTGGCGTACCAAGTGGTATTTTAGCCGCTGCCTACTACAAACGTTGGCCTGATAAACTGATAAATTCCGGCACACTTTTTGGCTATTCAATGCCCGTTTTTTGGTTAGCATTGTTACTAATTATGGTGTTTTCCCTGCAACTAGGCTGGTTTCCTATGTCGGGCCGAATGGGCCTTCTTTACGAAATAGAACCAGTTACCGGCTTTATACTTATTGATATCTTTTTAGCTGATTTCCCCTATGATGGCATGGCATTTTTAGATGCAATCCATCATTTAACACTACCTACCATAGTACTTGCTATGTATCCGACCACAGTACTAGTTCGCTTTACCCGTGATTCAATGCTGAAAGTACTCGATCAAAGTTATATTAAAACAGCGCGCGCAAAGGGCTTAAACCGTGCGCAGCTGATTATTCACCACGCTCTGCGTAATGCGCTGCTACCGGTGATTAAACAAATAGGTCTACAGTTTAGTACCTTGATCACCCTTGCGATGATCACCGAGGTTATTTTCTCATGGCCGGGCATTGGTCGTTGGCTTATCGATAGTATTTATCAGCGTGACTACCCTGCAATTCAAGGTGGCTTACTCGCTGTTTCTATGTTCGTTATTTTAGCTACCATTATTGCTGAGCTCACTTATACCTTATTCGACCCATTATCGCGGAACCAAGCACATGGCAAAGTTTAATTTATTCTCTGAAGAGTCGAATAAATCGCCGTTAGCGCGATTTTGGAAGAAATTTAAAACCAATCACCCTGCCCTTGTAGGCTTATGGTTGTTTATTGCTTTAGTGTTACTGGCAGTGTCTGCACCACTCCTTGCACCTTATGGCGTGAACCAGCAACACAGCGATGCACTGCTATTACCGCCATCGTGGCATGATGCAGGTGACGTACGCTTTTTATTAGGCACCGACGATTTAGGCCGAGATGTATTGTCACGTTTAATGAATGGTGCAACTTACACCTTTGGTTTATCGGTTGTCGCAGCTTTGATCACCACAGTGATAGGTGTGTTAGTGGGCACCTTTGCTGGCATTAGCAAAGGTATTCGCTCAAGCTTTTTAAATCACTTGCTTGATATTACCTTATCAATTCCATCATTATTACTGGCCATCATTATTATTGCGATTCTTGGCCCTGGTCTAATGAATACAGTTTGGGCGATTATATTAGCTTTATTGCCTCAGTTTATTCACTCGGTGCGTAACTTAATTGTCGAAGAGCTGAACAAAGATTACATTACAGCATTCAAGCTTGATGGCGCATCCAATTGGCATATTCTTGCTCGTGGTATTTTTCCGAACATTTACGAGCATATTGTGGTTATTTTTACCATGGCGCTTTCTACTGCGATTTTGGATATCTCGGCACTTGGCTTTTTAAAATTGGGCGCCCAGCCCCCCACCACAGAATGGGGCGCTATTTTGGCTGAAAATCTAGGTTTAATTTACCTTGCCCCTTGGACTGTTGGCTTACCAGGCGTATTATTATTTTTAGCAGTGCTGTCTACCAATTTAGTAGGTGACGGTTTACGCCAAGTGCTTAAAGAACGTAAGGCCGACTAATTATGCAATTACTCGATATTCGTAACCTCACTATAGAGTTACGCACTTCAGATACCGTGATTCGTGCGGTGGATAGAGTCAGCATGACCTTAAAAGAAGGCGAAGTACATGCTTTGGTTGGTGAGTCTGGCTCAGGTAAAAGCTTAATTGCAAAAGCCATTGTTGGAGTTTTAAACAAACGTTGGCATATCACTGCAGACCGCATGCATTGGCGTGGCGTGGATTTAATGCGCTTATCTAACGAGCAACGCCGTAAACTCGTAGGTCAAGACATTGCTATGATCTACCAAGATCCAAGCCGCTGCCTAGATCCAACTGCCAAGATATTCGACCAAATTGCCGAGACCTTACCTGAACAAGCAACCAGTGGTTTTTTCTTAAAACGAAACAGACAACGAAAAGACAGAGTAAAAGCGTTAATCCACAAGGTTGGTATTAAAGACCATAAGAAGGTGCTAGACAGCTACCCTCATGAGCTCTCTGAAGGTATTTGTCAAAAAGTGATGATTGCCATGGCCATTGCGCGTACCCCAAAACTATTGATTGCCGATGAGCCAACTACCGCTCTTGAGAGCACCACGCGTGCGCAAGTATTTAGACTGCTAAAAAGCTTAAACCAGCTAAAGAACATGTCGATTTTGATGATCTCTCACGAGCTTGAGGAAATTGTAGAGTGGTCTCATGGCATGCATGTTTTATACTGCGGTCAGATGGTTGAAGCTGGGCCGACTAACAAAATTTTTAGCCAGCCGCGACATCCTTATACCCAAGCACTGTTAAAAAGTTTGCCTGATTATGAGCAAGGGCTTGCTCACAAAGAGCCGTTTTATGCTTTAAAAGGCACCATTCCAACTTTACAACATTTACCTATTGGCTGCCGCTTAGGCCCACGTTGCCCACAAGCACAAAAAGAGTGTGTCGTTACCCCGAAATTGACCAAGCATCATAGCCAGAGTTACGCCTGTCATTTCCCATTAATTAAGGCGATGAAATAATGCAGCCCCTACTCAAAGTTCAAGCATTATCAAAGAGTTTTAATTTGCGTGCCGGTTTATTTTCACGTAGAAGCTTTACTGTATTAAAAGATATTTCGTTTTGCTTAGGGCAAGGCGAGACGATCGCCATTATTGGTGAAACAGGCTCAGGTAAAAGTACTCTCGCCAAATTGCTTGCTGGGGCTGATAACGCAGATAAAGGGCAAATTCTACTTGATGGCAATATCATCGAAAATGATGGCTTGCGTGATAACGACTGTCGCCATATTAGGTTGATTTTCCAAGACTCTGAAGCGTCTTTGAATCCAGGTTTAACCATTGGCGATATGCTCAATGACTGTTTACAGTACAACACTGATTTAAACAAAGAAGAGCGTGAAGATAAAATAAAGCAAACCCTCGCAAAAGTGGGCTTGCTTTTAGATCACCAGCACTATTACCCGCATATGTTTAGTAGTGGTCAATTACAACGTATAGCGCTTGCACGGGCTTTAATTTTAGACCCTAAGGTTGTCGTGCTCGATGAAGCGTTATCGTCCCTTGACCCGTCTGTACGCGCACAAACGGTAAACTTATTGCTACGTCTACAAAAAGACACAGGCCTTAGCTATGTACTTATTACGCATCACCTAAGTTTGGTGCGTCATATTAGCGACCAACTTGTGGTACTTGATCACGGTGAGATTGTTGAATACGGCCAAACCGAAGCGATTTTCCAAGATCCCCAATCGGTGGTGACGCAGAAGTTGTTGAACTGTTGATAGTGAGCTGTCAGCTATCAGCCGTAAGCTGTCAGTTTGATTCGGCGTTAAAACGCCTCCTACTGAGTGATTCGATCACTCCCCTTGCAGCTTTACTCATATCAAAACTTTTTATACATCCCTTGGCTTTGTGGTGCGACAAACTTGTAGCCAAGCTTTTCGTAAAAGCCAGGTTTGTCAGCGACCATAGTGACGTAACTACCTTCATAAGCGGCAGATTCAATGTAGCGGTCAACATGTTCCATAATGACACGCCCTAACCCTTGCCCTTGATATTCAGGTGATACAGCAATATCAACCACTTCAAAATTACAGCCGCCATCACCAATAACGCGGCCCATGCCAATCAACTCATCGTTTTTACGAATACAAATAGCATAAAGAGAGTTTGGTAACCCCGCCTTTGCAGCCGCTAATGAACGTGCTGATAAGCCAGCTTTAAGGCGCATATCACAGTATTCTTCTGCGCTTGGTAGCTGCTCTATTAGACTGTACTCCATAAAAGCTCCTTATAACTTGCATTACCTTTAACGGTAACAAAAAAGGCGCCAATAGGCGCCTTTTATTTAACTCAGTTTGCTAATTATTCAGCAGCTTGAGTCGCTTTTGGTACTTGCACTTCAGCTTGTGCTTTTAGTGCTGCAATAAATACCATGTAGTTTTTATTCACTTGAGCCATCGTGATGTTTTGCTTTTGTTGCTCATTAATCTCAACATCAGCTGCTGGATTAACTGCTTTTAGCGCAACAATTGCCGCATCGCCATTGTTTAGGTCAACAACTTCAACCTCTGGTGCACCTTGTGGGTGAGCCATTTTGAAAGCTTGTTGAACAATAGCTGGTGACACTGTGTAAGCTTGACGAGCAAGTGCAGCTTCTTGGCGTACTGTTAGGCCTTCAGCTTGTGCAACTTCGTTTAGGCTCTTACCAGCTTCGATCTCAGCGTATAGAGTGCGTGCTTTATCTTTAGCAAGCTCCGATGCTTTTTGTGAAACTAACGTCGCTTTAATTTGCTCAGACACATCTGCTAGTGCTTTCGTAGTCGCAGCTTTGTGATCGTTTACACGAACAACAACAGCATGTTCATCGCCTACTTCAATTACTTCTGAGTTCATACGATCTTCTAACACTTCAGGTGAGAAAATAGCAGTAACAACTTGTGGGTTGTTTAGCGGCTCAGGTAATGCATTGCGAGTCAAAAGTTCTGTTTTCTGCACTTCAACGCCTGCTGCTTCTGCGGCATCAATTAAAGTATCTGAAATTTCGAACGCAAGCTCACCCATTTGAGTTTGCTTTTCATAGAATGCATTAATTTTCTTAGTACGCTCAAGTTCAGCGCGAAGCTCATCTTTTACGTCAGCATATGGTTTAACTTGCTGTGTTTGAATATCAGTAAGTTTGATGATGTGATAACCAAACTCTGATTCTACAACGTCAGAAATGTCGCCTTTGCTTTCAAGTGCATACGTTGCATCTTCAAACGCAGGATCCATCATGTCACGTTCAATCCAGTCTAGGTCGCCGCCCATTTCTGCACTCACTACGTCATCAGAAGAAGACTCAGCTAGCTCAGCAAAATCAGCACCGTTTTGTAACTGCGTTAGTAGCTCTTCAGCTTTCGCTTTTGCTGCATCATCGTCTTCGCTGTTATCAATTAAGATGTGCGATACACGACGTTTTTCAGGCTCAACATACTGTGCACTGTTTTGATCATAGTAAGCTTTGATATCTTCTTCTGAAACACTTGAATCAAGCGTTAAGCTTGCTGCATTTAAGTCAATGTAGCTTACAGACACTTGCTCTGGTGCTAAGAATTGCGGTTGATTCAACTCATAGTAATCAGCAATTTCTTGCTCTGTTACTTCGATACCAGCTTGTAATGATTCTTTAGTAACAACTAAGTAATCAATACTTCGCGTTTGCTGTTGTAGAGCAACGCTGTTGTTTAATTCATTTTCTAAGATGAAATCAGTACCAGCTACTGCACCCACTAATTGGCTGCGTGTCATGTCTTCACGTAAATATTCACGGAAAGCATCTGGTTGGAAATTCATTTGACGAATAACTTGTAAGTAGCGGTCGTTGCTAAACTGGCCGCCTACTTGGAAGTAAGGCATTTCTAAAATTGCTTTACGAACACTTTCGTCGCTTACACGAAGACCTAATTCTGCCGCTAGTTGAGTTTGCAATTCTTGTTGTACTAAACGGTCGATTACGCCTTGGCGAATTTGTGCCATGTAATTTGGATCAGCAGCGATTTGTGCAAAGTATTCACCAAATTGTTGTTCTAAACGGTTACGTTCGTTTTGGTATGCACGGCTGAATTCGGTTTGGCTAATTTTAACTCCATTTACTTCTGCAACGGGTTGCTCTGTGGTTTGTCCTAAATAACCACCGATCCCAGCTAAAGCAAAAGATAAAATCACCGCGCCTAATATAATTTTGGCTGCAGGTCCCTGCGAACCTTCTCTGATTTTCTCAAGCATTTATCTATCTCTATTCTGATCAGGTACAAATTAACCCTGCTCATGTAAAAAAAGCGTATCTTACCAGATACGCTTTTTCACTTGAAGTAACTGGTGATAAGTTACCTAAATTCAATTTAAGTGTGATTAGGTATCTCTCACCAACTAATCTTTAATGATTAGTTTACTGCGTCTTTCAGCGCTTTACCTGCTTTGAAAGAAGGAATGTTTGCTGCAGCAATCTGGATAGTCTCACCAGTTTGCGGGTTACGACCTGAACGCGCTGCACGCTCACGTACAGAGAAAGTACCAAAGCCAACTAGCGCTACTGAATCGCCATCTTTAAGAGCGCCTGAAACAGCCTCGATGAATGAATCTAGTGCACGACCTGCAGCCGCTTTAGAAATGTCAGCGTCAGCTGCGATTTGATCGATTAATTGAGATTTATTCACAATATCATCCTCTTTCATTGTTATTATCAAGAGCGATTGTTTTTATAAAAAATAACATCACTGTTTTGAAAATTTATGAGCAAATTAAGTTTATGCTCAGTTTATTATATTTTTCTCAACCCTAGGCCACATAAGGCCTAGGCTTGAAAACTAGTGCTTAACTTATCATACCCTTTGTATTTGAAAAGCCCCTAAATGCACTTTTTTGCGGTTTTTTACTGGTTTTTTTCAGTTTCGACAGAAAAACTCTCTACTGGGTGCTTCAAAGCCAGTTTTAAAACGTCATCAATCCATGTAACTGGGTGAATTTCAAGGCCCTCTAATACGTTGTCTGGGATCTCTTTTAAGTCACGTTCGTTAATTTTTGGAATAATTACGGTTTTAATTCCACCACGATGCGCTGCCAGTAGCTTTTCTTTTAAGCCACCAATTGGTAATACTTCACCACGTAATGTGATTTCACCTGTCATTGCTACATCTGAGCGCACTGGATTACCCGTTAAGCTCGATACCAAACCAGTTACCATGGCAATACCAGCACTTGGGCCATCTTTTGGTGTTGCACCTTCTGGCACGTGAACATGAATGTCACGTTTCTCATAGAAGTCGCTATTAATGCGAAGTTTTTCAGCACGATTACGAACAACCGTCATCGCAGCCTGAATTGACTCTTGCATTACATCACCAAGCGAACCTGTGTAAGTTAGCTTGCCTTTACCTGGTACAGCTGCTGATTCAATAGTCAGTAAATCACCACCTACTTCAGTCCACGCAAGACCCGTTACTTGGCCAATACGGTCACCGTCTTCAGCTTTACCATAATCAAAGCGTTGAACGCCTAAGAACTCTTCAAGGTTGTTATCGTCGATAAGGACCTTTTTAGTGTCTTTATCAAGCAGGATGTTTTTAACTGCTTTACGGCATAGTTTTGACACTTCACGCTCTAAGTTACGAACGCCCGCTTCACGTGTGTAGTAGCGGATAATGCCAATGATTGCACTGTCAGCAATTTCAACTTCATGCTCTTTTAAGCCATTGCGCTTAACTTGTTTTGGGATCAAGTGTTGCTTAGCAATGTTAAGTTTCTCGTCTTCGGTGTAACCCGAAAGGCGAATAACTTCCATTCGGTCTAATAATGGACCTGGGATATTAAAGCTATTTGATGTTGCCACAAACATTACGTCAGATAAGTCGTAATCAACTTCTAAGTAGTGATCAGCAAAATGGCTGTTTTGCTCAGGATCAAGTACTTCAAGTAATGCTGATGCTGGGTCGCCACGCATATCTGATGACATCTTATCGATTTCATCTAATAAGAATAATGGGTTCTTTACGCCAACTTTAGTCATATTCTGGATTAACTTACCTGGCATAGAACCAATGTAAGTACGGCGGTGACCGCGGATTTCCGCTTCATCACGAACGCCACCTAATGCCATACGCACATATTTACGACCTGTAGAGCGTGCGATTGACTGACCTAGTGAAGTCTTACCTACACCAGGAGGACCCACTAAACATAAAATTGGGCCTTTTAGCTTGTTAGTGCGCTGTTGCACCGCTAGATACTCAATAATACGTTCTTTAACTTTATCTAAGCCGTAATGGTCACTATCTAAAATCTTTTGTGCGCCAGCTAAGTCTTTTTTCACCTTAGAGCGTTTTTTCCAAGGTACATTGATTAGCGTGTCAATATAAGAGCGCACGACGGTTGCTTCCGCCGACATCGGCGACATCATTTTTAATTTAGATAACTCAGCGTTTGCTTTCTCTTGCGCTTCTTTAGGCATACCAGACTCTTCGATGCGTTTTTTAATTGCTTCGAATTCATCGGGTACATCATCAAGTTCGCCAAGCTCTTTTTGAATCGCTTTCATTTGCTCGTTGAGGTAATACTCACGCTGCGACTTTTCCATCTGCTTTTTCACGCGAGTACGGATTTTTTTCTCAACTTGCAGTAAGTCAATCTCGCCTTCCATCAGCGCCATTAAGTATTCAAGACGCTCAGTCACATCGGCAATCTCAAGCACTTTTTGCTTTTCAGGTACCTTAAGCGGCATGTGTGCTGCCATGGTATCAGCAAGACGCGCAGCTTCATCGATGCCTGACACAGAAGTAAGTACTTCAGGTGGGATCTTCTTATTAAGCTTTACATAGCCTTCAAATTGGCTAATTGCGCTGCGAATAAAGATATCTTGTTCTTGCTCGTCGATATGGCTTGATTCGATGAACTGTGCTTCAGCAACAAAGAAATCATCGTTATCTAAAAACGTTTCAACGCTCGCACGTTGTATGCCTTCAACAAGCACTTTAACGGTGCCATCAGGTAACTTTAATAACTGAAGTACTGTGGCAATGGTGCCAACACGGTAGATATCATCTTGCTGCGGATCATCAACAGAGGCGTCTTTTTGCGCCACTAGGAAAATTTGTTTGTCCTTGTCCATCGCCGCTTCTAGGCATTTTATTGATTTTTCACGACCAACAAATAGCGGGATCACCATGTGTGGATAAACCACTACATCGCGCAGTGCCAACACGGGGATTTCGACTCGATCTGTTCTCTCAAGCGTCATTATATTCTCTTCGCACTTCATTTATTTTAAAGATTACTCAAGTATATGGGGATATGTAAGGGAAAGTTCAACATATTTATAAAAAAAGGAGCCTTTGGCTCCTTTTTCGTGTTCAACTGCTTAACTTTTAAACTATTACAGCTTTATTCTGATGCAGCTTTGTCTTGGTTACCGCTTTGGTAAATCAAAATTGGGTCTGATTCACCTTTAATAACGGTTTCATCAATAACCACTTTGCTAACATCATCCATCGAAGGTAATTCATACATAGTATCAAGTAATACACCTTCAACGATTGAACGCAAGCCACGAGCACCAGTCTTACGCTCCATTGCTTTATGAGCAATTGCGCTAAGTGCATCTTCGCGGAACTCAAGCTCAACATCTTCCATCGCAAACAATGCAGAGAACTGTTTAGTTAATGCATTTTTTGGTTCGCTAAGAATTTGAATAAGCGCTGCTTCATCTAGTTCTGTTAATGTCGCAACAACTGGAAGACGACCAATGAACTCAGGGATTAAACCGTATTTCACTAAATCTTCTGGTTCAACATCTTTAAATGTTTCACTTAAACTACGGCTACCTGATGATTGCTTAACTTCAGCACCAAAACCAATACCGGTATTTTTATGGCTGCGTTGTTCAATCACTTTATCTAGGCCAGCAAACGCACCGCCACAGATAAATAGGATCTTAGATGTATCAACTTGCAAGAATTCTTGCTGTGGATGCTTACGGCCGCCTTGTGGTGGCACAGATGCAACCGTCCCTTCAATTAGCTTAAGTAAGGCTTGTTGTACACCTTCGCCCGATACGTCACGGGTGATCGATGGATTGTCAGACTTACGAGAAATCTTGTCGATTTCATCGATGTAAACAATACCACGTTGTGCTTTTTCTACGTCGTAATCACATTTTTGCAGCAGCTTTTGAATGATGTTTTCAACGTCTTCACCTACATAACCTGCTTCAGTTAGTGTCGTTGCATCCGCCATCGTGAATGGTACATCAAGTAAACGAGCCATGGTTTCAGCAAGTAATGTTTTACCACTACCTGTAGGACCGATTAGTAGAATATTACTCTTACCAAGCTCAATATCTGCATTGATTGTTTGATTGCGTAAACGTTTGTAGTGATTGTATACCGCAACCGACAGCACTTTTTTCGCGTGGTCTTGGCCAATCACGTAATCATCTAAGTGATTACGAATTTCTTTCGGCACAGGCAGTTTATCAGACGCATTATGCTTCGGCGCAATGTCTTTGATTTCTTCCCTGATAATATCGTTACACAGCTCAACACATTCATCACAAATATATACTGAAGGGCCAGCAATTAGTTTGCGAACTTCGTGCTGGCTTTTGCCGCAGAAAGAGCAGTATAACAATTTATTACTTTTGTCGCCGTCTGTAGGAGTGTCAGACATTCAGCTACCTCATTTATTACGTTGGCAGTAGCACTAGGCCACTGCTAATTCACTATGTTTAACTATATCAAAGAATATTAGTTTTCGCATAGTAAAGGGTGATAGCTAACAATACGTTATTATTAGCTATTCAGATTACTTCGATTCGCGGCTTGAAAATACTGAATCAACTAGGCCGTATTCAACCGCTTCGCTTGCGCTCATGAAGTTGTCGCGATCGGTATCACGAGAAACCACATCGAGTGGCTGGCCAGTATGTTCAGCCATTAAACGGTTTAGCTTATCTTTAATTGATAAGATTTCACGGGCATGAATTTCAAAGTCAGATGCCTGACCTTGGAAACCACCTAATGGTTGGTGGATCATTACACGTGAGTTAGGTAAACAAAAACGCTTACCTTTAGCACCACCTGATAGCAAAAATGCACCCATGCTTGCCGCTTGGCCAACACAAATTGTGCTTACATCAGGTTTGATAAAATTCATTGTATCGTAAATTGCCATACCCGCAGTCACAGAACCGCCTGGCGAATTGATATAAAGATAAATATCTTTTTCTGGGTTTTCTGATTCTAAAAACAGCATTTGCGCAAGAATCAAATTAGCCATGTTATCTTCTACTTGGCCAGTTAAGAAAATAATGCGCTCTTTTAAAAGACGTGAGTAAATATCATATGAGCGCTCACCTTTAGCTGTTTGTTCGACAACCATAGGGACTAGTGCGTTTAGAGGGTCTATCATACCGCTATTCATTCTTATTTAATTCCTTATCCGCTGCGACTCATCCTTACTATAAGGAAAGCACATTTATACTAATGTAAATTAAGCTGTCTATTCAATCTTTATAACTATATAGGAACTTATCAGAACAAATTCAATCCTCGTCGAAAAAAGTTCTGAAATAACATCAGTATTGTTGGTTTTTTTGAAACTGATACCACAAACTAAAATGGCCCGAGTACGCTGTATAAATACAGGGTAACACGAGCCATTTAATCGCTAGCGAGAGCTTAAGTCAATGACTTATTAAGCACCTTGCTGTGGATTCATGATGTCGTCGAATGCTTTTTCAACGTCAGTCACGTTTGCTTTAGCTAGGATAGCTTCAACTGCTTGCTCTTCCATCGCTACGTTGCGCATTTGCTGCATAAGCTGATCGTTTGCTTTGTAGTACTCTACTACTTCAGTTGGATCTTCGTATGCAGAAGCTACAGTTGCGATTAACTCTTCAACTTTAGCGTCGTCAACTTTAAGCTCGTTTGCTTTAATTACTTCACCTAGTAATAGGCCAGTCTTAACGCGAGTTACAGCTTGCTCGTGGAATAATTCAGCTGGAAGCTCAGGCATGTTTTTAGCGTCGCCACCGAAACGTTGTGCAGCTTGCTGACGTAGTGCATCAATTTCTTGATCTACTAGCGCTTTTGGCACTTCGATTTCGTTGTTAGCTAAAAGACCTTTGATAGCTTGATCTTTAACGTTAGCTTTAACTGCTTGGTCAAGCTCACGTGTCATGTTCTTTTTAACTTCTTCTTTAAGAGCGTCAACACCGCCTTCAGCTACACCGAATTTAGTTGCGAACTCGTCGTTAAGCTCAGGAAGCTCTTGAGTTTCAACTTTCTTAACAGTGATTGCGAAAGTAGCTGCTTTACCTTTAAGGTTTTCAGCGTGGTACTCTTCAGGGAAAGTTACTTCAGCAACAACTTCTTCGCCCGCTTTTTTGCCAACGATGTTGTCTTCGAAACCTGGGATCATACGACCTTGACCAAGTTCTAGTGGGAAGTCTTCAGCTTTACCGCCTTCGAACTCTTCGCCTTCGATAGAACCAACGAAGTCGATAGTTACACGATCGTTCTCGCCAGCAGCTGCGTCAACTTCAGCCCAAGAAGCGTGTTGCTTACGTAGAGTTTCTAGCATGTTAGCTAGGTCTTCGTCAGTTACAGATACAGCTGGCTTTTCAACAGCGATTTTATCTAAACCTTGGATTTCAACTTCTGGGTAAACTTCGAAAGTTGCATCGAATTCTAAATCTTTACCAGCTTCTAACGCTTTAGGAGCGAAAGTAGGTGAACCAGCTGGGTTAATTTTTTCAGAAACGATTGCTTCGATGTAGTTGCGTTGCATTAATTCGCCAGCAACTTCTTGACGTACTGCAGCACCGTAACGCTTGTTGATGATAGACGCTGGTACTTTACCAGGACGGAAACCATCGATACGCTGGGTTTTAGACAGTTGTTGTAAGCGTTTTTTTACTTCAGTCTCAACGTTCTCTGCAGGAACGGTGATGGTCAGACGGCGCTCAAGGCCTTGAGTCGTCTCAACAGAAACTTGCATGATTTACCTCAATCTTCAATTTTGGCGACTGTTCGCCTTCCTTACAAACAAGGTGATCTCCATGAGTGATAGCAAGTTTTAACGCTGAAAATTTCAACTTAAAACGGCGCATTGTAACCATGAGATACCATTGCTGCTTTGCCCCTATGGGCACTATGTTAAACAATAGACGCGGCATTATAACCTAATATTTATGATAGTCGAGTCTGGGGGGCAATTATTTGGCGTATATAGCAGCAATCAGCGTTCAAATGCGTAAAAAACGAACGCAACAAAATAACAAAGGAGAATTAAGCTGAATTAAAGGATGTATTTAGAAATTTAGAAGTGGTCGGCGATGCAGGATTTGAACCTGCGACTGAATTGGATATACCCAAACCAATCGTTCTTTGACCATAATTTTTTTAAAGTGGTCGGCGATGCAGGATTTGAACCTGCGACCCCTTGGACCCAAACCAAGTGCGCTACCAAACTGCGCTAATCGCCGATATCTTAGAGTAAATTGCGTTTACTTAGCGGGATCGAACCC
>NZ_PNCZ01000128.1:0-264 GCF_005887425.1 Pseudoalteromonas sp. S2721 | reverse complement strand
CAAGCACCACTATACGACACTGTACACATCGATTTTGATGCGCCATCATTTTTTGCAGGCGGTGTTGCCAGTTCTAACAGTGCAATGACCTTACTTGGTTAAGTCCACACTCCAGGTAGTTTTTCATTCAAAGATAATATGAGTGTATTAGATGCATTGATGCGAGCTGAAGGCGTAACTCGCTACGCAGTTGTAACCAAAATTCGCGTTATCGTAGACAAAACACCTCTTGTTTTTGACCTAAAAGAGTATTTGGATAAACCT
>NZ_PNCZ01000127.1:0-310 GCF_005887425.1 Pseudoalteromonas sp. S2721 | reverse complement strand
CCCTACGACCTGCAGGCAGATCACAACTGTCCCCCAACTCACCTTCTCCAAAACGACGACGGCCGCGCATATCACTAAACCCCTTAAGAGCCGCGTTCACCGATTGCACATTCGCTTTGTAGGTATCATCACTCCCCGTCAATGCTTCTGAACGATAAAGGACGTTTAGCGGACGTGTCTCTTCGCCCATGGTTGCCAGCGGCGATGCGACACTGTCGAGACTTACAGCGAGGTGTGTAGGTAAGGGGGTGGCTATTAACGCATTAGCAATATTAGTCTTGCACGGTAATGCCAATGTGACTGGTACTTT
>NZ_PNCZ01000126.1:0-361 GCF_005887425.1 Pseudoalteromonas sp. S2721 | reverse complement strand
GGTAGTGGGCATACGGCGGCGCGGTAACATCGCATGTACACGCGCCATTAACTCTTTTGGCTTAAATGGTGTAGTAACATAGGCATCGGCACCGACATCAAAACCACTTAAGTGGTCAATTTCTTCAACCCGTGCCGTACGCATAATAATAGTCACATCACTGTATTGTGTTCTGATGCTACACAGCTCGATGCGGTTATTGCCTGGCAACCTGATATCGAGAATAATTAGTTGAGGGTGTAGCTCATTAACAGCATCAAGTGAGCTGGTGACATCGTGAAGTTAGCTTGTTTTACATCCTTCCAGATATATATACTTTTCTTTTAGTTCGGCATTGTTAAGTTCGACTTAAAGATCGCTT
>NZ_PNCZ01000125.1:0-232 GCF_005887425.1 Pseudoalteromonas sp. S2721 | reverse complement strand
TTCGCGCCGACGGGTAGCAGCGGGTGTATCCAGCGTCCTTAGTCAGGGTTCTAGGCTCTAGGCCGCGATGTGCCATCGCTGCGACAGACTCGCATCTAGTATCTCGATACTCTCAAACTTTCCCGTTGCTACTGTCTAGTTAACGACATATGTCGGACTCTAGAATTAAGCAAAATATAGCGCCGTAAGGCGCTATATTAGTTACAAATCAACTTAGGAATTAAAAAGTAAA
>NZ_PNCZ01000124.1:0-353 GCF_005887425.1 Pseudoalteromonas sp. S2721 | reverse complement strand
ACTTAACTTTCATGATGAAGTAAAAGTCGCGGATAACACAATAGTGAGGTTTTCTACCGACACCGGTGCCGCATCAAACTCATGGCCAGATGGGGGTAATCAGCCATTTCAGGGTGAAAAAGGCGTTGGTGGCTGGGAAGGGGGCTTCAGAGTTCCTATGGTTGTTAAATGGCCGGCCCATATTCCAAAAGGTGTGAGCACAGGTGAGATCATGACAATGGAAGATTTCATGCCAACTATTATTTCGTGTTTTTGCGATAAATTTTTAAAAGCTAATTTTTTATAAGGTATCAAAAATCAACGGTCAAAAGTATAAGGTTCATTTAGATGGATTCGATCAAAGTGATATCTTA
>NZ_PNCZ01000123.1:0-229 GCF_005887425.1 Pseudoalteromonas sp. S2721 | reverse complement strand
ATAGACCAAATAACTTAGCTTACGCAAATAGTGATCAAGCATTAGTTGATAAAATGAGTGCTTTGACAAGCCGCTTCAATACACTTATCACTGTTCAGCAAAGGCAAATTGATAGACTACGAAATGAACTCAGTCAATTGTGAGCTTTATAAACGAAGCGTCTTGTTTTAAAAGAAACCACGGTAGAGTGTGAAAATAAGTAACTTTTCACAAAATTAGAAAAAATACG
>NZ_PNCZ01000122.1:0-380 GCF_005887425.1 Pseudoalteromonas sp. S2721 | reverse complement strand
TATAGGCTGCCACTGTTGCTGGTTTGCGTGATGTAGCAATGGTCTCCATAAGATTTTTACTTCAATAGGATCTATTTGAAATGGCAGTGGAGTTATTACCAAATCAGTGTGTTTTGGATTTAACATGGCTTGGCGGCTGGGCAATGTGGCAATAAGTTGAGTTGATTGGCAAAGTAGGCTCGCGACCATGTAATGGCGTGTTCCTACGCGAATATTGCGGGTTTGGTCTAATTGCCATAATGCCTCATCGACCCCGCCAAGTTTTTGGCTGCCTGATTTATTTGTTACTGCGTCTTCTACGCCCCACCCAGCCCGATTTACCCACATGTGTTCTTGTGCAAGGTCGCCTTCAAGGTTTTGGTGTTGTAAGTAAGGGTTGT
>NZ_PNCZ01000121.1:0-205 GCF_005887425.1 Pseudoalteromonas sp. S2721 | reverse complement strand
ACTTTTATTAAAAGACCGTCAGCATATTTCAGCATTTAGTTATTCGATGCTGCACGATGAGGATACGAAGCTACCAAATAAACAATTTTTACTCGCTCAAATGATGAAAAAACTGTCGCAAAAGCCACATTTTTCAGTTTTATTATTTAAACCTCATGTACTCTCAAATGCACGTGCTACCTTTGGGGTTGAGCAAGCTAATATT
>NZ_PNCZ01000120.1:0-371 GCF_005887425.1 Pseudoalteromonas sp. S2721 | reverse complement strand
ATTATTTTTAGGGCGGGCTAAGCGGAAACTACATGCTCTGTTGCGGCCATTGAATTAACTGATTCGCTGCACAGCCTTGAACTTGATGCAAAACAAGTGCTAACTATTGATATCACGGCTGTTTTTACTCCACCTGAAGTTTCAGATGTTGAGTCAGAGCGAGTAGGGCCAACTAGAATTGCCGTTTATGCGCCAGAAAATGCAGGGTTGTATCGCCTAGTACTGAGTAACAACAAAACGCGCAAACGCTTACTCGTTATAGTGAATAAACCATTCAATGCTAACAATAAGCAATTGAATAATTACCAAATCGGCCTCTACCCTGCGCCTTAGAAAGGCTATACACATTACAGTGCGCCAAACGGGTTGAT
>NZ_PNCZ01000119.1:0-269 GCF_005887425.1 Pseudoalteromonas sp. S2721 | reverse complement strand
CCCCGCCCCCCCCCCCCCCCCCCCCCCCCCACCCCCCGCCCACCCCCACCCCCCGCCCCCCCCGCCCGCGCCCCCCCCCCCCCCCCCCCCCCCCCCCCACCACACCCCCCCCCCCCCCCCCCCCACCCCCCCCCCCCCCCCCCCCCCCCCCCCCCCCCCCCCCCCCCCCCCCCCCCCCCCCCCCCCCCCCCCCCCCCCCCCCCCCCCCCCCCCCCCCCCCCCCCCCCCCCCCCCCCCCCCCCCCCCCCCCCCCCCCCCCCACCCACCCC